>JAIOTL010000395.1 GCA_021106775.1 Planctomycetota bacterium
GAAATCTTCCCATTCAAAACAATCTGAACACATTTATCGCTTCTTCTCACATACGCCAGATGTTTTTCTCCAATAATTGACTTCAATTCCTTTAATAATCCAAGAACTTTCTTAACGTCTTCTTTTTCAAGTGCTTTATCAATTTTTTTTGCAGTAATCTTCGCTGGTCCTTTTAGAACCTCATTTTCAACCACAGCAAACGAGGAAGATTCTTCTTGAATCGGCTCATTCTTCTTATTTGTTCTGTACTTGAAAATTGCAGGTATAAGATTTTGGGCAACCTGCTGGATTATTTGGTCGAATTCCAAACTTTCATAATCCAGATTTGTAAAATCGTGATATTGAATCTTTGAATATCGCGGCTTCAGCACGCATGTTTTGTGAAGAATCGGAAAAATCAGATTATAATCGCTGCCGACTTGCCTTGTGCAGATTGTATCAAATTCTTCAATACACATTTTACTGTCAAAATATTCAGGTGAATAAACTGCAACAAATGCGCCACAATTTTCAACACATGACATTATTTTACCAAACCAAGTATCACCTCCATGCAGCTCGCTTGTGTCAATAAAAACACTTACATCCATTCTGAGGATATTTTTAAGAGCTTCCCTTAAATCTTCAGCAAACTGCTTAGCCCAGCCTGAATTGGCACGGGAATAACTTATAAAAACATCGTAATTATATTCGTTCACTTTACTCTTCCTTCAACGTCATCTACTCGTTTCGTTTTCAGATTGATTTGTGGTTTTGGCAGACGAAGCGGATGAGGAGCTGTAAATTTTCGTGCAGCACTATTTCAAACGTCTCCGCCGGGCTGAAAAACCCAAATTCCGAATGCTCCCTCGAAATCACTGGCTCACCATCCATCAACTCAGCCAGGAAATAATACACTTCCTTTGCTCCCTGTTCCTGCTCAAGCGTAACATCATACTCCACCCGCACCGGACGCTCCGCCAAAAGCCGAACATTCGCATCTGTCAGCGTAGTTTCCTCCTTTAACTCACGCCACGCACAATCTGCAATCCTCTCCTCGCCGTCCTTATGCCCCTTCGGAAATCCCCATTCATCATGCGCCCGACTCTTGAGCATCAGAAATTCGTAGTTCCGACCGCCAAAATCAGGCAAAAGCTTCTCGCTCGGTGTTTCCGAGAGTGTTTCCATCTTCCGAACAACAATAAATCCCGCTGCAATAATATCAGCCATGTTACACCTTCCTTTATTTACACAATTTTCAACAGTTTATCACATGCACCCCACAAAAACCAATATCCTTTTAAGCATCAGTTTTCGAATTTTTTTTAAATTATCCATCCATTGATTTTATATAAGCAATTATTTACTTTTCGGATTATAATTACTTCACAATTTAAACTGAGGTTGTGATGAAATCATCTCATATTCTCGTCGTGCTCCTGATTCTGTCAGCGTTCATCTGTTCAGACACCATAGCACGCTCTAAATCGAAGAAACTGCGTAAGCGCAAAATTTACGACGATAAGGTCGAACTTTACTGGGAACCTAAGCTTGAGGATTTTTACTCAATTAGTTGGAAGCGTGAAAAAATGTATCCTGACCTTGGAGTCGAACCTAAATTTCCCGAGTCAAAATATTACAAGCATTTTTTCGAGCGAAACGGTATTGTTGCATCGTTTAATGGCGAAAGCATGGATTATAAAGGATTGGAGTATGAATGCGACAGCCTGTCCGATTTTATCCGCAAATCCGTGTTTTATCTGCCTGATGATAAAATCAATTTCGGCGAAACTTATAATTTTAAAGGTACTTGTGATATTGATTATTATAGCGATTTAAAAGTTGATGTAGCAGGCGTGATTACTGTATCGAAGGGGGAGAGTGCATGTAAATATATTCTGAAAGGTAAATATACTTGTACAGATAAATCTGGAGATATAAAAGCTGAAACTAAATACGACAAACAAAAAGTGCTTGTTCTGAAAGAGGGTTTGTATGAATCCCAAGCGGAATACAACATTGCTACGAACTGCATCACAAAAGCGGAAGTTTCCTACCGTTACTGGTTCGGTAAGCTTGAAGGAAAGAATTCTAACAATAAATATAACGAGGAAGCACGCTGGCAGTTTGAAACCATGAAGCTTGCGGGACCTGTGTCGATTGCCAGCAAAACACGACTCCAGCCGCTGATTGACCGCGCAATCGCAAAATGCGTAAAATATCTAAAAGATGCTCAAAAACGCGACGGCGGATGGGGGAGTCAACCTACTTCACGCTCGAAAGTCGGCATAACCGCGCTAACTCTGCTTGCACTCATGAGATCCGGCGAGAAAAAGGATTCCGAATGCATCGAAAAAGGCTTTGAATATCTCTACGGAAAATCTTTTGCTACAAATTATGAGGCATCTGCGGTTATCATGGCATGTGAAGCACGTGGGATTTCCGATGCTGAATGGAAGCTGGCACGGGAAAACAAAGTTGCTGAAAAGCCTAAACGCGACTTATCCGCTGACGACAACAGACTGCTTGAAAGTGCTCTGCGATACATTCTCTCCCACCGTGCAAAGGAAAAATATAACAAAGATATGCCATATCCGCTCTGGTCGTACGGCGATGATGACGATCCCAAACGTTTTGATGTCTCCGTTACGCAATATGTGATGTATGCGTTTTATTCGGCAATGCGTTGCGGTAAGACGATTCCAACAAAATTATTAACGGAAATAGTTGACGGTTTTCTGGCGTGTCAGGAGAAAAAAGGACCTTCGGTTAAATTGGAAATCACTGATGATATCACAAAAGATAAAAAGAAAACTACTACTGTCCGCGGTGCAAAAGCTCGTGGATGGGGCTATATCATGCCCAAATATCCTTACGGCTCAATGACTTCCGCAGGTATTACAACACTTGTAATCGCCAAAGCGTGCCTACAGAATAATAAGGCGTTGACAAAAAAATTGCGGACTAAAATAGATAAGTCGATTGTGGACGGGCTGGCATTTATGCAGCATAATTTCAGCGTTTTCAAGAACCCGAATTAATATCGCTACCAGTTCTATTATTATATGTACAGCCTGGAACGTGCGGGAGTGCTGGCACAAACGGAATGTTACGGCGAGCATGAATGGTAACCCTAAGGTGCTGCGGTTTTAATTGCTGAGCAAAAGGACGACGGCTGATGGTCGCAAAGTATGCCATCGACCTGCTTCCGCTTGCCCTGCCTCAAACGCGCCACTATGCCCGTCCTA
>JAIOTL010000243.1 GCA_021106775.1 Planctomycetota bacterium
CATCGTTTACGCACTTCCAGCAAAGAATACAAGTCAACGTTAAATATTTTTGATTTCAGCTTCTTTTTTAGCGAAGATTTTCTCAAGGTCTTTGTGATATTCATCCTTGAGCTTGTCCACCTCTTTTTTCAGGCGATCGCGCTCATCTTCGGAAATCTTGCTGTCCTTTGTCTCAGCATCAAGCTGTTTATTCACATCACGCCTCGCCGAATTCACCGCTGACTTGCCTTGTTCCATCAAATCCTTGAGTTGACGTGCGATTTGATTCCTGCGTTCCTCGTCCAGCTGAGGTACTTCAAGACGTATAAGTTTGCCATCGTTGCTGGGATTAATACCAAGTTCCGACTTCTGAATCGCTTTCTCAATCTCACTGAGCATATTGGATTCAAACGCCCGAATGACAATCAGCCGGGGTTCTGGAATGGCGATGTTAGCCACCTGACCAAGCGGCGTAGGTGAGCCATAATAATCCACCCGAATATCTTCGACCAAACCAGGTGTTGCACGACCTGTGCGAATGCCTTTGAATTTACTCTTGAGATTATCTACCGATTTCATCATTCTCATTTCAGCATTTTCAACTGCTTCGTGATTTGCCATTTTATACTCCTATGCTGTTATTTTTTTATTGCTGATATTATAAATTCAGGCTGTAATTTTAATCAAAAAAAATCTATAAATCGATAATTGCGTTCAAATCTATTGAAAAATATGTCTTCGGGAGCTTCTTTGATGCTGCAAATTTAAAATGCTGTGCCTATTGAGAAACGGAACTCAAGTGTATCTTCAAAACCGTAAATTATTCTCAGTGTTACAGCATTCGCCATGTGTAAACCACCATCAATCGCCATAATTGAGCTTGTTTTGGGTTCATTTTGAAAATCGATTGAAATGTAGTTAACAGCAGGACCAAAGAAAACTGCGAATTTCCCCTCGCGTGTAAATTGGATGTAGAATCTCAATCCACCCCGAGCCTGCAGAAAATCGTATACATCGTCGGTAAAACCCGCCTGACCATAAAAACCCTGCCCCCATAGTATCATACCGATAGTTTGTGAGATTTCGAACAAAACGGATGTACCGCTTGTGATGAGCCATCCATATTTGTTAGATTCGTCCACTGTTTCAATATTGCTCATCATTGAACCTAAATTCGTATCGAAGGACAAGCATGTAAGTGCACCGACACCTATCTGATAAATCCAATAATCGACAATGGGAATATCAATCTGCAGATAAAGCTTGCCGAATCCGTAGTTTCTATCCAAATCATCCGGTGTGTCGGGATGCTCAAACTTTAGAAAACCTATCTCTGCAAGTACAATCGACGCACTGACGCTGCCACCGTTGTAAAAACCATATAATCCAGGCTGATCATCAGGAATCGACTCGAATCCGAAAAACTTTCCTTTTATCCAGTATGCATCTTTGGGCAGCGGGTCAACAACCTCCTCAACTTTATTTTCATCGGTTTTGTCGTCATCAATAATTTCATCGTCTTTTTTTATCGGTTCTTTCACTTCCTCTTTCTCACCCTTTTTTGGTCTTGGCTGCAAATCGAAAGGTTTTATCTTGTAAGGTTCTGCAAGTTCTCTGCCAGTCCATTCTTTCGCATTTGGATCTCCTGACAATGGGAGAAGTTCCTGTGCAAAAGCAGTTGATGCAAAAATCAAAACCAATCCAAAAAACACTATAATCCAATTGCATCGAAACATTTTTCCCTCTTTTTCATCAAAAACAATGACTTCTCGGTGCGAACTTCTGTTACCAAAAACAGAGTAATGTCATTCATAAATTATACAATTTTATGCAATAATTACCAAGTTGCATTTGCAGAAAGCGATATTCCGAATGAGATTCTTGCTGGTATAGAGTTATCAGCTAATACCGAGTTTTGATAGTACACCGCTTCAGAATCTGCAGCATTCTTGGTGTAAGGCGTGAAACCTCCAGAAAAATCAAGTTGAAAAAAGAACAACCTGAACCCAAGACCAATTGTATACAACGAACTATCATCCGTTGATGCAATATTATCGAGAAATCCTGCACGAATCGCCATTCCGAAAATATTGTTCGAAATTGGTTTTCCTTCGATACCAATAGCAAGTGCCATATAATTGTAGCCGGGCAGATAAGTCGTTTCTCTGGGGAATAAATCCATATCAAGCGAAGCTACAAGCATATTTTTTATTATATCGAAAGCAGCACCGATTCTATATTGTCCTTTTATTTGTAGGCTTTCATTTGCTCCGTATTCGAATTTCGGCTGTGTGATATTTTTACCAACAGCTGACACTCGAAGTCTGTAATCAAGTAAAACAGCAGTAACACCGAGATCGAATGTGAAATTCATTTCATTGTAAACATTCGAATTCCAAGTATTAGAGAAATCTTCAACAACATTTTCCATGCTTTCATCGAATTCATGCATATAGATATCGTCATCGAAAGTCCTGCCGAACAGAAGTTTGAGACTTCCGCCGACCTGAATCTGGTCAACATTAGAATGATCGATTTCAAACGCGTGTGCATAGCTGAAAGCCGCTTCCACAACCATTAACCCCTGCAAAGAAATATATGTATCGTTGTTGTCGAAAGCTTCTTCTTCAGCAAATGCCGATTCTGCCTCAAGCATCAAGAGAATTCCATCCCTGATGAACTTTTCGTCGAGGTCGAAAAGGGTGTTTTCAGAAGCTTCTTCGAAAAACGCTGCCAAAATTGCTGCGGTTGCATCGTCTGTAATACCAAGCTGTGCTTTCGCATCGAGAATCTGCTGTTGCAACGTTTCACCACCGCTTGTTTCAGGTATTGCATTAGCATCGATATACCCTTGAGCAATAAGGTCGGCGACGAAATCATCGAGCAGTTGAGATGTGATACCACCAAAAGGAAAAGATATTTTCGGATATGCACTTAAATATGTAATTCCTGCAGAATGGAAACCGAAATTGCCCAGACGGAAGTTCATCCCCGCTGCTGCTCCCACAGTTACCCCCCTGCCATCATGGTTCAACGCTGAAATACTGCCGAAAAGCGCGTAAACAGCATCCATATATTCCGCAGTCATCTCATGTCCCGGATAATTCCAGTTAGGAGTTGGTGTTCCCAGTGCTTCATCGAGATAATCCCACATATCCTCGTCTTCAAGATACTGCCAGATTGAATAAATCGCGTCCAAATGCTCGACAGTATCACCAATAAATGCTGGAGTAATGTTAATGTTTACAGTAAAATCCCAGGTCGAATTCGTCGCATAGTTTACAGTACGCCTGCCTCTTCGCTTTGTTTGAGGTTGTGATTGAAGCCTCGCTTCTCTGCTGCCGGGTTCTGCAATTTTTGTTTTGTTCTGTTCTAAAATCCCTTTATCATAATGCCACAGATTCGCAGGATTCCAATAAGTTGAATTAGCACCGTTGACAGCGGCAACTCCTGCGCCACCCATGCCACCTAGTCGTGCGCCGTAGATTATCCATTCGTCAGCATGGAGACTCGCTGAGCCGACAACTAAAATGACAAATACACAACAAAGGTTAAATTTTATAAGAAGTGATTTCCGCATGTTTACCTCGTTTTGCAATTCAATATTTTAAGTTCCTATTATAACCGATGTTCAATATACAAAGATTATTTAACGAATTAGTATTTTACAGAATTGTTTCTAAAAGAGCAAAAAGTTTGCTATCTGCGAATTGAATTGTATTTTATATCACTAAAAATGAAGGACTTGTAAATGTCTGATATGGAATTCGAAATCACAATCGAGGAATCCGAAACCGGCATAACAATTATTAATGTTAACGGATTCGTAGATGCACAGACCTTTGAGATAATGGAATCTAAACTCGATGAACTGATACGCGAACGCAAAACTAAATTGATTGTCAATCTTACTGATACTGAATATATTTCATCTGCAGGTGCTGGGGTATTTATCACTGCAAGAACTCAGGCTGAAGAACTAGGCGGAGCGATACTTTTGATGAATCCCAATGAAGCGGTTCGGGAAGTATTCGATATTCTGGGTTTATCAGCATTTTTCAATATTATTGACAATGTCGAAGAAGGTGAAGAATTTTTCGCTCACCAAAAATCATAATCATCCTGAAAAACAACATTACTTAAACCTGAAACCTGCTGAGAGCTTAAGGATTTCAACGTCGTTCTCGAACTTTGAATTAAAAGGTATCGAAAGGGCAGCATCAAAGATGAGTATTCCGAGTTTAAATGAAAAACCTGTGCGCAGTCCCATTTTCTTGTAATCCCAAAAAGATAGTAGTTCCACCTCTTTATTCTCACCTGAAATGTTTTCCATAAAAACACCAGCACGCAAAGCAAATTGCGAAAATGTTCCACCAAGTTTAATTATATATTCGAAACCTAAAGCCCCGCTGAATTTCCAATCCTCAACATCGTCTTCTGCATAATCGGGTGCCTTATAACTAATCATTTGATAACCACCTGTAAGATGGAAAAACGGCGAGAATTCATACGCCATGCTCAGGTTAATCTCAAGAAAGCCGTTACCTGCAATATATGTTGCATCAATATCTTCCCAATTCGATGCTTCATTCTCATATGCTGAAAAATAGCTTATGAAAATGACAGAATTCAAAGAAACCACAAATTGAGGTGAAATGAATACCTCAAAACTCAGATGACATACAGGCTTTGTAGAAAGGTTTGATGTATTCTTGTACTGTGGGTTAATCGGTGGTAAACCGCCGAAATTAAAAAATTTGGCAAACGCAAACGTCATACCGATACCAAGCCCCATGTGAATCGAGTCTGAAAGCGCAAATCCTGTTCCGAACCCGATTTCAAGTATTTTTGCGATTACTCGAACTTCTGGCTGCGCGAAACCTTCAATACGCCCTTCCCAGGCGACGGATGGTATAATACTATCGACCCAAAGCATCCATTTCGCTGAGTTCTCGTTAAATTCAGGTATGTATGCCAATCTGATTGCTTTAAACTGGTTATCTTCTTTTGTTAACTCGCTTGACCAATCTTCTGATACATGGTCCCAGAATTGCACCGAACTAAATGAAAAAAGCAGATGACTCCTCTGCTTTGCATTCCTTCCCATGGCTGAGATGTTGTCAACAAGCGTAAGCGGGTCGTCACCAAGACTTTCCGCCAGACCGCCCATACCATACGAACGTACGCTGCTTTCCGATGTAAACTGAGCATAAACCGTGTTGGATGAAATTAAAATGATGCTGATTACAAAAATGTATCCGATTTTTCCCATATTAACCTCAGAATATCTGACATCGAAAATGCTGTGAGCACCTTTGAGTCTGCGAACAGTTAATCTTAATTGATGTGTAATTTAACAAATTATAAGCAATTTGCTATAAACTATGAAAGTTTTATTCGACGCTAAACTTATTTGCTATATAATTTTTACTGTTCACAGTTCGTTTGAATTTCATTTTGATAATGTAATACCCAATGTTCACAAACAGATTTTACTTATTAATCTTCATTTCAATGTCTTTTGTACTCGGATGCGGCACAAACGTTGACACCGATACGCAAACCAAGAGCAAAAACATAATAATCATTGGTGGCAGAGGGACAGAGAACGGATATTTCATTTCACCTCGGACCGTTGCATATTCTCATTTAGAAAATGCAGTTTTTGTTGTCGATAAATCAGGTCGCATACAGAAATTCTCGGATAGTGGCAAATTTTTGAGCGTTTGGCGCGTTCCAATGAACGACTCGCTTGAGCTTGAAAAACGTGGATATCCTGCTGGCATTGAAATTAGTCCCGACAACAATGTTTATGTCTGCGATTCGCATCAGGCACAAGTTCTCATTTATGACACAGCGGGTAAAATGCTGGATAAATTTGGCATGGAAGGCACAAAACTCGGACAATTCGGCTTAACCGGACGGGTTGTGTTTATTTCATCAACCGAATACTTTGTTTCTGATTACAAGAGCGATTCGGAGCGTGTAACATTTTATGAATCCGATAGTCCGAAGCGAATTATCGGGAGTTCGGGTAGAAGGATTGGGGAGTTTGCGCGAAGCATCGGTATATGTCTTGACGATGAAGAACACCTATATGTCTGCGATGCCAATAACCATCGCGTTCAGGTTTTCGATAAATCCGGCAAATTCCTGACATCTTTCGGTTCAGAGGGTGATAAAGAAGGTGAGCTTTATTATCCATACGGCATAAAGTTCGATCCTGAGCTAAAAGTGATAATTGTTGCAGAATACGGCAACTCGCGTCTCTCGTTTTTCAGCAAAACCGGGAAATTTCTCGGTCATTTCGGAGGTCGTGGCATTTTACCCGGGCAATTCCTTGGAATCTGGGATATTGCAATCGGTAACAAATATTATTATGTTCCGGATTACAACAACCACCGACTTGCTATAATCGATAAAAACTACTTGCGAACCTTCATTAAAGCCGAGAAATAATTGTCAGACTTACGATTTACTATCTGTTATTAAGCAAAATATTATCGTAAAGTTCGCTGGCATCGTCAAGATCAGTCCCCGCCTGAACCAAAACCATCGCGTTCCCATCAATTTGAAACGTGCTTATCAATACCTCATCAATGCGATAAATCCGGAGACCTTCAGTCATTCGTTTCGCTGAATATATCTCCATTTCATCCACAACATCACCTTTTGCTGACAATAAATGCAGAACAATGTGCCTGCTTTTATCCGTCTGACTCACATAAATCAACGAGTAAATAATGTCATCAACTCTATCTTCAATTAATATTCTCACAACTTTCGAGCCTAGCAGATTGTAACCGTTAATTGTCGGAAGGCTTTCTATCATCGGTATTTCCGCGGGATAATTCTTTATGATATTGATACTTCTGTCTGCATTTTCGGGTGAAAGTACATACCATTTCGGTGTTAATTCAAGTGACCTTTCAAAATCTACGAGGATTTCAGGAGCTTTCCCCAATCCAATGAGAAAAAAAAGCAGTAAAAATGCAGAGAATGCTACCGGTACGATAAATCGCATATGTAAATCTTTTGAACCGGTATTCGCATCCTGATTATTATCTGCTGAATCATCAACACCACGAAGTTCATTATTCGCTGATATTTCATCATCAACAGTGGTTTCAATTTCATCTTTATTGTTCATTAAAATTCTGCTTGTAATTATTTCTTATCATCATCAGTAAATTTCGATAATTCTTCTTGGATGACTGACAAAAGTCTTTTTCTATGTGAAATTTTACTGTCGCTTGCAAGCCTATTCAAAACTTCAATTTCGGGGATGCTAATTTTTTCTTCATTACATTCTATGTCAGCAATCTTGTCAATGCCCGGGTCTCCAAGGAATACTTGCAACCGACTCTTTACACCATCTGGACAGATTTTGCAATCATCGGTCATTGAACAAAAAATATTTCTGAATTCGAATTCAGCCTCGAAAAGCTCCCTACAAGGTTCACAACATTTGATATGGGTTATAATCGTATTCTGCTGATACTCCGTTATCTCCCCATAAACCAAATGAAATACGTTGCTCTGAATATATTCGCAGTCAGGACCGTTCTGTGGAAATGGTGGCAGTTGATTCGTTGAATCCATCACTAATCCTCATGTTACCCGGGTTTACATTTGTGTTGAGTTATTTTAACGCAAAACAATGAGACTACATATTAAAACAAATTTTCTATATGTTAATTCCCAATATATTAATTTCGCCCAGTTAAGCAACCAGTTGCTTTAAGTTTTCAACATTGTCAACAGGTCAAATAACATTTAAGTCCTACTGCCAGCAAGTTAAATAAAATACAGGCTTGCCTGTCTTAAAGAAAAACAGTAATAAGCCGAATAAATCACTGTAATAATCCGGAGGAATAATGCTGTTGTTTTTTTTCTCGATTTCGCTATTGCATCAGATTCTTTTTGCAGCGATAACCGCGTTTGCAGTCTCAGTTGCGATAACCTCGCCGATAATTGGTTTTTTGAGAAAAAGAAAACTGCAGGATGGTGCAAGCAAGAAATCAAGCGAAAAGCTTCAGGAATTGCATGAAAAAGCCAACAAATCGCAGACCCCGACGATGGGTGGACTTGCAATTGTCATCAGCATTGCTATTTCGTGCTTACTCTGGATGAAACCTTCGATGGAGTTGATGATTGGGGCGTTTGGTATGCTCAGCTTTTTCGCTTTGGGATTTTACGACGATTGGATGAAACTCAACAACAAGGGCAAAGACGGTTTGTCGTTTAAGACAAAAATTTTTCTGCAAACTGTAATTGCTATGCTTGTTGGTGTCGGCTTGTTCACTCTGACGGATTATTCGCAGGAATTCATTTTTCTTAATGTTTTCAGCATAAACCTCGGATGGGGTTATTTATTTGTCGTATTTTTCATCATTGTTGGCACCAGCAACGCCGCCAATCTTACTGACGGGCTTGACGGGCTTGCTTCGGGTACTGTTGCAATTACTACTTTCGGCATGAGTGTACTTGCATATTTTTATTATCCAGAAATGTCAATTGCTGCAATAATCCTCTGTGCTGTGTTAATCGGATTTCTCTGGTACAATTTTTATCCTGCAAAAGTTTTTATGGGTGACACTGGCTCGCTATCAATCGGTTTTGTACTCGGTTATCTCGCAATTTTGCTTAAAATCGAGATATTAATGATATTCATCGCAGGAATTCTTTTTGCTGAGGCGTTAAGCGTCATCCTGCAGGTTTTATATTACAAGAAAACCAAGAAACGCATATTCCTGTGCGCGCCGTTACATCACCACTTTGAGTTCAAAAATTGGTCGGAAACACAAATTGTAATCCGATTCTGGATTATTTCATTGTTGTTGACGGCAAGCACGGTAATCTTCGTTTTAGACATAATTATTGAAACTTCCCGGAGGTAGGCA
>JAIOTL010000214.1 GCA_021106775.1 Planctomycetota bacterium
CGGTGCTGCTGTCCCGAAAAGCAGTCGTTTCGCTCCAAATTTCTTACAGACATCTTCAATCCCTTGATGAAGCTGAAAATAAGATGTATCAATGAACACATTCGACGTTTCAGCGAGAAGAGCATATATCTGTCGGTTGAAGCGGAATGTGGCATTTGTAAGCACGACGGGCAGCTTCGGATGAGAACTCGCAATCGAATACACCTGATTCCAATCGGTTTCATCGATATCGATAAACAAGGGAATTGAATTATCCTCCAAAGCATGCAACAGTTTGCCTGCACACCACTGGGCAAGCGACCAATTATATATTTTCGGAAAAAAACGTACTGCTTTCACTCCGTTTTGCATCAACTCATCAACCAGCTTCTCAGGTGGTGACATTTCTCCAGTGTGATGTGGCAGCAACACCCAGCATGCGTGCAGATTCTTTTGGTCGCCGATTTCTTCAATCAACCTTTGATTGCCGACACCCGGATTATATTCTTTGGAAAACGCGTGATAAACCAATGCTTCATCCACTCCCGCCTGCTTCATGGCATCAAGCAGCACATTTAATGTCCCAAAGCTTTTCGGCAAAGGCACGGACAATTCGCCTAAACAGCAGTTTGAATCAATAAATTTCATTGGAAAACCTCACTTTGAGTTATCAATTGTGAATATTATCATTAAATGTTTATATTGAAAACATAAATTGAAAACCGATGTAACCAAGATTAATTTCTTTATCTAACGTAAAAAAAAATTTAAAAACTCTTCGGCAATTCAGAATTTGTGTATAAAACCATTAAAGTTTAGGGTGAATTTAATGGCGGAACAACAAAAGACCGTTGTCTCTCAAAATGCAGAATTGACTCTTGAGGATGGGACAATTTTTAGTGGAAAACGATTCGGAGCACCGGTTTCTGCTACCGGAGAAGTCGTTTTCAACACAGGTATGGTCGGTTATGCGGAAACTCTGACCGATCCCTCATATCAGGGACAGATTCTCGTTTTAACATATCCGCTGATTGGCAATTACGGCATCCCTGCAAACACCAGCGAAAACGGGATGAAAATATATTTTGAATCGGATAAAATTCATGTCAGAGCTTTGATAGTTTCGGATTATTCGGTTAATTTCAGCCACTTTAGCGCGGTGAAAAGCCTGCATGATTGGCTCGTTGAAAACAACATTCCCGCTTTGTACGATGTTGACACCCGCGAATTAACGAAAAAATTGCGCAATCACGGAGTTATGCCTGGAAAAATAATTGCTGACAAAAAAATCGACATTTTCGACCCAAATCAGTCAAACCTCGTCGCTGAGGTCAGCATCGAAACCCCCACCGAATATAAAAAGGGTGATAAACGCGTATTGCTGGTGGACTGCGGCATAAAGAACAACATTTTGCGAAGTTTCCTCAAGCGCGACATCACAATCAAGCGTGTTCCCTGGGATTATGATTTCAGCGATGATGAATATGACGGCTTGTTTATATCGAACGGTCCTGGCGACCCGAAACAATGTAAAGCAACGATTAAGAACGTGCAGAAAGCGTTGACCGATGATAAACCGATTTTCGGAATATGTCTTGGGAGCCAGATAATGGCGCTGGCAGCAGGTGCAGACACCTACAAACTTCGGTACGGGCATCGTTCGCAGAATCAGCCCTGCGTGGAAGTCGGTACGAAACGATGTTTTATTACTTCGCAAAATCACGGCTATGCTGTCGCCGACAAAACTTTGCCTGCGGATTGGGAGCCTTGGTTCGTCAACGCCAACGACGAAACAAACGAGGGCATAAAACACAAAACGAGACCTTTTTTCGCTGTGCAATTTCATCCTGAAGCAACACCGGGACCCGTTGACACTGAGTTCTTATTCGATAATTTCATCAACCTTTTGTAGTAAAATGGTGCATAAATGATAAAAACTAAGGACAATAATCTGGAAGAAAAAAAAGTTGAAAAGGTTATCATCCTTGGCAGCGGGGGACTGCAAATCGGGCAGGCGGGTGAGTTCGATTATTCAGGTAGTCAGGCAATTAAGGCGTTGAAGGAAGAAGGCGTCAGCACGGTTCTGGTCAACCCGAATATCGCTACGATTCAGACAAGCGAAGGATTGGCGGACAAAATATATTTCCTGCCTGTAAATCCCGAATTTGTCGAGCGAGTTATCGAGAAGGAAATGCCCGATGGGATTTTACCTGGCTTCGGAGGGCAAACCGCCTTGAATTGCGGAGTCGAGTTGTATGAAAAAGGCATTCCTGAAAAATATAATGTTCAGGTTCTCGGCACGAGCATTGAAACGATACAGAATACGGAAGACCGCGATTTATTTATCAAAAAATTGAACGAAATCAATGTCAAAAGCCCGAAAAGCGTCGCAACAACAACGATTGAACAAGCAATTGATGCTGCCGAAGAAATCGGCTATCCCGTGATGATTCGAGTCGCTTACGCCCTTGGAGGCAGGGGAAGCGGAATTTGTCGCAGCCGTGATGAATTAATCGGTAAATGTCGGGAAGCGTTTTCCTCAGCAAATCAGGTGCTGGTCGAAGAATGGCTCGGTGGCTGGAAAGAAATCGAATATGAAGTTGTCCGCGATAAATTCGACAATTGCATCACCGTCTGCAACATGGAAAACTTCGACCCGCTTGGGATTCATACCGGCGAAAGCATCGTTGTTGCGCCTTCGCAGACTTTGTCCAACACCGAATATCATAAACTCAGGAACATCGCGCTCAGGGTTATTCGGCATCTGGGCATCATCGGCGAATGTAATATTCAATACGCCCTTGACCCTAAATCGGAGGATTACCGGATTATCGAGGTAAATGCGCGATTGTCCCGAAGTTCTGCACTGGCATCAAAGGCAACGGGGTATCCGCTGGCTTTTATCGCCGCAAAGCTCGCTCTGGGACATTCACTCATCGACATCGAGAATAAAATCACGAAAAAAACCAAAGCGTGCTTCGAACCTGCGCTCGATTACGTCGTCATCAAAATCCCGCGCTGGGACCTCAAAAAATTCAAGGAAGTTGACGAACACATCGGAAGCGAGATGAAATCAGTCGGCGAAGTTATGAGCATCGGTAGAAAATTCGAGGAAGCCCTGCAAAAATCGCTGCGAATGATAGCAACCGGCATGCACGGGCTGACTTTGAACAGGATTCGGCTTGGCGAGCTGGAAGAAGAGCTGAAACACCCGACAGATAAAAGAATTTTTGCCATTGGCGAGGCGATGAAACAAGGCTGGTCGGTCGAAAAAATACACGAATTAACAAAAATCGACAAATGGTTTCTGTATAAACTGAAAAATATCATCGACTGCGAAATTGAGCTTAACAAACGTGAACTTGATAGAGATTTGTTGTTCGAAGCGAAACAGCTTGGGTTCAGCGACTTTCAGCTTTCCAAAATAAAGAAAATTAGCTTGATGGACATCAGAAAACTGCGTAAAAAACTTGGCGTTTTGCCTTGCGTGAAACAAATTGACACCCTTGCCGCTGAATTCCCCGCACAAACCAATTACCTGTATTTTACTTACAACGGAATCTTCAACGACGTTGAACCAAGCAGTAATTCCGTTATTGTTCTTGGCAGCGGTGCATACAGAATCGGCAGCAGCGTGGAATTTGACTGGTGTTGCGTAAATTCGGTTATGACTACGAAAAAACTCGGATTCAACACGATTATGATAAATTATAATCCCGAAACCGTCAGCACCGACTACGATGTCTGCGACAAACTTTATTTCGATGAAATGTCGTTTGAACGCGTTCTGGACATCTACGAATTTGAAAATCCTGAAGGCATCATCGTTTCAATGGGCGGGCAGATACCGAATAATCTGGCTGTCAGGCTGCATCAAGTGGGCGTAAGAATCCTGGGAACAACTCCCGAAAGCATTGATAACGCTGAAGACAGAAACAAATTCTCAAAGCTTCTGGATGAACTGAAAATCGACCAGCCCGACTGGAAAGAGCTGACAAGCATAAAAAAAGCAATCATATTCGCAAACGATGTCGGTTATCCGGTTCTAATTCGACCGAGTTATGTCCTTAGCGGTGCTGCGATGAACGTCGTCTGGGACGATGAAAGTCACGAAAAATATTTGAATGAAGCGTCGGAAGTTAATCCGCAATATCCGGTTGTAATCACAAAATTTATCGAGGATTCCAAGGAAGTTGAGATCGATGCAGCGGCTAAAGACGGCGAAATCCTCATTTACGCGATTAGTGAGCATATTGAGAATGCAGGGGTTCACAGCGGAGATGCGACAATTGTTCTGCCTGCCCAGCATCTTTACATCGAAACAATTAGGCGCGTTAAAAAAATTTCTCGCCAAATCGCCAAAAGCCTGCGCATTACCGGACCATTCAACATTCAGTTCCTGGCGTATAAAAATAATATCAAGGTTATCGAATGCAATTTACGTGCGTCGCGAAGTTTTCCGTTCTGCTCCAAGGTTTTCAAGCAAAATATGATTGATTATGCGACACGAGCGATTCTCGGAGATGATGTCAAGCCAGTCGAGAAATCATCGCTTGACCTGGATTATGTCGGAGTCAAGGCAGCACAATTCAGCTTTTCAAGACTCAAAGGTGCAGACCCCACGCTGGGAGTCGAAATGGCATCAACAGGGGAAGTCGGCTGCATCGGACACGAGCTGAACGAAGCATTTCTCAAAGCATTCCTCTCTGTCGGTTTCAAAATTCCCAAAAAAAATATACTACTTTCAACGGGTCCGCTTGAGAAAAAAGCAAGATTTCTGGAAAGTGCAATCAAACTCAAGGAGATGGGATATTATTTGTACGCATCGCCTGGAACCGGGAAGTTTCTTGAGGATTACGGCATCGATGCTGAGATTCTGAATTGGCCCCTCAGCGAGAAAAAACCTAACATCAAAGATTTCATCATGAAAAAGAAAATCGATTTGGTGCTGAACATTCCTAAAAATAACCAGAAAGAAGAACTTGAGAACGATTATTTAATCAGGCGTCTTGCTGTTGATTTCGAGATTCCGCTTATCACCAATCTAAAAGTAGCAATCCAAATGATAGATGCACTTGAGTCGTTACGAGATAACAAACTCGATATTCTATCCTGGGACGAATATTGATAGCTATCTAATTATTAGTAGTTAAGGTTACCAATAAATACAACTTTCAAATAAATAATTGTAAATTTATTTACTCTTGGTAAAAAAGCAATTGCCAATAATAAAATTATAAGTATTTGGAAGTAAATTGATGGAGAAACTTGCGATTGAAGGTGGAAATCCAGTACGCAGCACGTCTTTGCCGCCGCCATATCCGGGCGCTTTGGTAATGGATGAAAAAGAAAAAAGAGCGTTAATCGAAGTTATCGAGCATAAATCTCCATTCAGATATTACGGACCTAACATGCTCAACAAGGTTTCCGAGTTCGAGAAATCGCTTGAGAATTATTTCCAGGTTAATCATGCGCTTGGTCTAACTTCCTGTACAGCAGCTTTGAAAACGGCACTTGTGGCACTTGGTGTCGGTCCCGGTGATGAGGTGATTGTGCCTGCATATACCTTTATTGCTTGCGTGAGTGCGGTTGTTGCTGCAAAAGCGATTCCCGTTTTCGTGGAAGTTGACGAGACACTGAACATTGACCCAAAAGACCTCGAGAACAAGATTTCAGCGCATACAAAAGTGATAATGGTGGTTCATCTGCAGGGAGTTTCCTGCGATATGGACGCGATTCTTGCGATTGCCACGGAAAAAAACGTTACAGTGCTTGAAGATTGTGCGCAGTCCTTCGGAGCGGAGTACAGGGGGCGGAAGGTTGGAACATTTGGAAAAATAAGCGTTTTTAGCTTGCAAATGAATAAGCTGATTACCGCTGGCGAGGGTGGATTCATAATAACCAACAACCGCGAGACCTTCCTGCGTGCAGTCCGTTACCACGACCACGGCAACCTGCGAGAGTTTGAAGGCGGAATGCCGTTTCTGGGTGAAAATTATCGAATGAGTGAGCTTGCGGGCGCTTTGGGAGTTGTTCAGCTTGAAAAACTTGATGATATTCTAGCGAAAATGAAGTACGCCAAACAAAAAATACTTGACGGAATTAAAGACATCAAAGGCATCACATTCAGGCAAATTACCGACGGCGCTGAGGATATTGGCACAAGCGTCATATTTTTTGTTGAAACAGAGGAAATTGCCGTCAAATTCGTAGATGCCCTAAATGCTGAGAATATCAGCACAAGCCAGATGTACGGCGGAACGGTTTATGGTAGAAATCCGCAGGTGTTTAATATGAGCACAGCCACCGCTGACGGCTGCCCGTTTACCTGCCCTCATTATCAGGGAAAGGTAAAATATTATAATGGAATGTGTCCCAAATCGGAGAGTCTTGCGAAGCGGATGATTTATATTCCGCTTGCACCGACCTTCTTCGAGCAGGAATTCGCGGATGTCATAGCCGGTGTACACAAGGTTGCAGCACATATATTATAAATTTTGAAATTCATGTAAATAATCCAGACGGATAACAAGAAACAGGAAGGAATTGAGATGGGTATTCATTCTCTTGATTTAGCTTCGATTATCGTATATTTGCTGATTATGGTTGTAATCGCCGTCTTCTTTTCAAAATTCATGAAAGGCGCGAAAGACTTCTTTGCAGGCGGACGGAAAATTCCCTGGTGGGTCGCTGGTATCTCTTTGTATATGGGATTGTTCTCGGTCTGGACGTTCAGCGGCGCTGCTGGTATGGTTTACAAAACAGGCTGGTTCGGTTTGATTTATTTTGCCACCTGGCCCATCGGTTTTTTTATAGGATTTATGCTTACAGGCGTTCGATACCGCAGAAGCAGGATAGTATCACCGGTAGAATACATCGAAACTCGATTCAACAAAGCGACTCATTCGACATTGAGCATTATATTTGCTGTTTCTCTGCTTTATTGGCCCATTCAACACATGGCATCTCTGGGCAAAATGATTGGACCAATGATTGTACCAGGTTCGGAGATGGCAATAATAGTTACGATACTGATAATTGCAACATTAGTCTTATTATATACATTCACAGGCGGTTTATGGGCTGTTACGATTACTGATGCTGTGCAGTCGTTCTTACTAGTTGGGGTAATTTTAGTTTTATTAGGATTTATACTTGTCGAAATCCCCGGGATATTGGATAAATTACCGAGTTTTACCTTCAAAGCTCCAGAAAGCGAATCTGCAACGTATAATTCAACATATCTTTTTGCTGTAATTTTTCAGGGAATATTTGGTGCGGCACTAGGTGACCGTGCCCAGCGATATTACAGCGTTCGGGATGAAAGGTCTGTCCTTAAACTGGGCTTTTTGACAACAGGTTTGTTTGCGCTTGGACCAATATTTTTCGGACTTATTCCTTTTATTGGTTCTGTCATTTGGCCCAACCCTTCGATGATTCCTTGCTTCCAGGGTATTGCAAACCCGCAGGAAGGTGTGTTTATTGCAATGGCAGCACAACATTTACCTGCTGGAATCCTGGGAATGTTTATTGCCGCTATGCTCGCTGCGACTATGTCAGCAACAGATACATGCTGGAACACCGCCTCAGCA
>JAIOTL010000411.1 GCA_021106775.1 Planctomycetota bacterium
CAAGGATGGATATGAAAACGAAGCTAAAAAGAACAAAGAAAGAATTCAACGAAATTCTGAGCATTCTTGAGAAGAAGTATCAGAACAAGATTACTCGTGAGCCTAAGCCTGTGCTTTCTCAGCTCATTTTCAGTATAATCGCCAGGAACTTCACTCGAAAAGGTGCTGAGAAGGCTTTTGAAGTATTTCAGCAGAAATTCGTCGATTGGAACGAGGTTCGCATTTCGTCAGTTTCTGAAATTTCAGAAATTCTTGAGGATCTAGGTGCTCCAAACGTTGAAAAGAAGGCGAAGAACATCAAGAAAATTCTGGTTGATATCTATGACGATTATCATCAGATTGACCTTGATTTTGCAAAGCAATACTCGAAAGAAAAGACAAAGAAATTTCTTGATGGAATCAGAGGAATTACTCCAAGAGTTAGGGACAGCGTCTTGCTTTTTGCGCTGGAATATCCGGTTGTACCGATTTTATCGCCACTTGCTCGGGTTATCCGTAGGCTCGGATTCGTTGATTTAACTGCACCTCAAAACATTATCCAGGATAAGCTTGAGCATTATATTCCGAAAACGAAAGTTGAAAAAACTGCCCGACTCATCACGTATTTTGGCGAAAACATTTGTGTTTTACAGAAACCGAAATGCGCAAAATGTATTGTAAAAAAATTCTGCCTGTATCCTAGTCAGCCGAAATCGAAGAAAACAGCAGCATTTATCAAAAACACCGAAACGCTGGATTTCCTGAAAATCAAGGAATACGAAGAGAAAAAACTAAAAGAATTGAACAAGAAAAAAGAACCCAAGAATACAAAAGCAAAAACAGTGAAATCGAAAGAAACGCTGGATGCAAAGAAGAAACAGGAAAAAAAGACTACAGCATCGGTAAAATCGAAGAAAGCTGCAAGTGCTAAAACCTCTGGGAAGAAAAAGACACCCGCGAAGAAGAAAGTTGAAGCGAAAAAACCTGTGTCCGCAAGCAAGAAAACATCTGTAAAGAAAAAAACTGAAGCCAAAAAACCTACGTCAGCAAGTAAAAAAACACCAACAAAGAAAAAAACTCCTCCGAAAAAAGTAAAAGACTCAGCCATAAAAGAAACTAAAAAGCCTGCACCCAAAAAAGATGCACCTAAGAAGGTTGCAACCAAGAAAAAGGTCGTAAAAAAGGTTACAAAAGCAGCACCTGCGAAAAAAACTGCATCGAAAAAATCAGCGGTAAAAAGTGCAGCACCTGCAAAAAGCAAGCCCAAAGCAAAAAAAAGTCCTGTTAAGAAAACCGAAACCAAGAAACCAGCAAAGAAACAAGCGTCGAAGAAGGTAGTAGCAAAGAAAACAACACCAAAGAAGAAAGCTGAACCCAAAAAGACTTCAAAAGCAGTGAAGAAAGCTAATCCAGCAAAAAAAACAGCTGTCAAAAAATCACCAACCAAAAAAGCACCTGTAAAAGTCACAAAATCGATAAAAAAACAAGCTAAACCCAAGAAAAAATCAGCCAGCAAGAAATCAAAAAAATAATTGAAAATGCTTTGAATATATTTTAAACGAAATATTGATGTATCACCTAACGAGACTCAGATGACCCAGAAGAATCAGACACAGCAGACGCAACAGATAACGCCGAAAAGTTCAAGGATAATCAGCATCGACATCACCAGAGCGATTGCGATTCTCATTATGCTTGGGAATCATATAATTCATGCGACTTTAAACGCAAAATTTATGGGTACATCCGCTTACAATTCATGGGAATATTACCGTTCTTTCACTGCGCCGCTATTCCTCACGATTTCAGGATGTGTGTTCTTCGTTGCAACAAAAACTCATTGGGACAGACATACGTTTTTCAATAAAAGTTTCAATAAACGCATTTTGCGTGGATTATTCCTGATTGTACTTGGATATGTCCTGCAGCTTCCGGGTAAATATTTCAGTAGTTTTGAAACTCTTCAAGGGTCTGAGTATTATCGACTTGTCGGTTCAAATATTCTAAAACTTATTGGTTTGATGCTAATTATTCTTGAAATTATGATTGCGAGCGTCCGCAGGGAAGGCACTTTTGTAGTTGTAGCAGGATTTTTGTTTGTAGCAGGCGCCATTGTTTCGCCAATTATCTGGCAAATACCGTGGGGTGATTTCCCGCAAAACATTCTGATGGGCTATCTCAACGGGAATCCGGGCAATTCAAAAACACTTTACTCGGTGTTTACGATTTTTCCGTTTGGTTTTTTTATGTTCGGCGGAATTCTGATAGGTTGGTTCTGGACGCGCGATACTGTTATCAATTATTCTGCGAAACGCTGGGTAATCATGCTTTTTGCAGGTTGTCTCATGCTCTACATCGGCTATCTCATCAACAACAACATTGAACAAGAATGGATGAACCCGCGTGCGAAACTCGCACCATTTTTCAAGCATTTTGGGGCAGCGATATTAATCATCGTAATAATTGACATGTTATGCAAGATGGTTAAACCACCAAATTTCCTGAAGGTTGCTGGCGGTGAAACACTCGGCATCTATTTCTTGCATATGCCCATTGTTTATGCTTCGATTTATAATCGCGGACTTTGGCAGCGTGTCGGTCAGACGAAATCACTTGCATACTCGCTGATTGCCTTTGTTATCATTGCCATAGTTTTGATTGCCGTGGTCAACGGATGGGCATATTTGCGTAAAAAAGACCCAAGGATAACAAGAATTATCATCGCATCGCTCTTCGCGCTGGGGATTCTCAACGGCTTCCTCAAATTTTACTAGTGCAGTGTTAAAGAAGTTTTTTGTATTGGTAGGACAGGCTTCCTAGCCTGTCATTGATGATGCTGAAGGAGTCATGCAAGATGCCTGACCTACCGTATATTAACAAAATTAATGTAACATTGCCTTAGTGTGGGATTAAAAGTGTTTTTCGAATTCTTCAAAAAGCGGAAATTCAGTATGCTTCAATTTCTGAAAAAGCTTCCAGATTTCAGAATTTACCGAGCTTTCTGACAGTTTTTCCTGTTTATCGTTGATTAATTCAACAATCGATTGAGCGATTTCAGGAAGTTCCTCGAATTTGGGTATGAGTTTTTCAATCGCTAAATAACTGTTTTCCTCACAAATCTTCAAAAATGAAACGAGTTTTGTTCTCATTTCAATATAATCTCGCAAAATAAATCGCAAAAGATTGAGTAAAGACCAATTGCTGCTGATTAAATTAAGAATAACGTCAAGTTCATCGTACGCACTAGCCCCTGCTGCCCATGTTCCTTCTCCAAGCACATGCGGCTTAAGATTGTTAAATGCACGTCGAAGTGTCATTTTGACATCGTTTACACGCTTTTCCTGAGATGAAACTTCACCCATATTTGCTATGCCGATGAAATTGCGCCATTGAAAATCGTTCAGCAATTGTGCTTCAGGATCTGATGGCAAAACAAACTCTTCGCAAGCATCGGGAACCAAAAGACTCGTCAGATAAAATGCTCTTTGCCTGTTCGATTCATCGAAACTGTAACCAACAATCATTCTTACAATTGATGAATTGTCGAAACAGCGTGTAATAACCGGAATACCAGCCTCAAGACTCTTTCTGGTTTTATCAAACATCCCTGACAATGAATTTTGCAGATGCGACCAATACGACCATCCTGTGAACCTTGATGCAACACGAACAGGGTCGGGTCCATCAGTCAATTCTATATAGTATTTGGTGTAGTCGTCTGTAACAAGGTCAGCATTTTTCGGCATGTAAAAACGAAATAATAAGCCTGAAACACCAAGAAGTAAATCTTCCGGTATGTCAATACTCTTGTTCAGCAGAATCGATTTCAGAGATTCGACCTCACCTGCAATTCCTTGCAATTTTGGCTGTTGTCGAACCATTAAAATTTCTTTAATCATATCCAGCCTTGCTGGTTTAAGTTTGCAACACAGTCAATAGGTCATATAACTCCTGAGTCCTATTGTCAATGCCGTGAGTAAAAGCAGGTTTACCTGTTATTATTCAAGTAAGAAAATTTCAACTATTAAGAAACAAAGAAAATTTTTCGAATTTTACACAGGTTCCTCAAAGCAAAAACACATTTTCCAAAAAAATTGTACAATACTTCCAGTAAAAACCATTTTGTATTCGTTAACCAATGACTGAATTGTAATCCTTTTGTAGTAATAATTGATAAATACAATTAATACTAACTGATGTAAATAGCTTGAACCGAAAATGGAAGTTTATAAAAAATGAATGAATCGAACAATCAAAAAATCGTTATTGTTTCTGGTACAAGAACACCTTTTCTTAGATGTAACACACAATTCAAGAATACGGATTCCTCTGAGCTTGCAAAAATCGTTATTCGCGATTTAATTGACAGACTTGAGATTTCGCCTGAGATAGTTGATACGGCGATTCTCGGTACTACGAATTCAAGCACAAATGCCATGAATCTTGCTAGAGAATCGTCGATACGAGCAGGTTTAACGGGTGAAATTAACGCAAGTACGATTTCAAAGGGTTTTGGTTCGTCGATTGAAGCGATTACTTCAGCGATTGAACGGATACGTTCTGGCAAAGCAAGTGTTGTGATTGCCGGTGGTGCGGATAATATTTCGCAAACTCGAGTCAGACTTGATGAGAAATTAATTGAGCATTTCAGCAAAAAGCAAAAAAGTCGAAGTGAAGGTAAAAATATATGGCAAAAAATTCTCGGAATTTTCAATCCTGGCACAAAAAAACTAGCTCAGTCGATTAAAGACGAAAAAAGCGGTGAAAATCCTGTTTCTGGCGATTCATTTTTGCACACAGGTGAAAAACTTGCCAGAAAATTCGGAATACCAAGGCGGGAACAGGATAATTTTGCAATGCATTCTCACCTTAAAATCCAGAAAGCTATTGAAGAAAACAGATTAAATCCTGAAATGACAACCACTTACGCTTATCCAGAATTCACTGCGCAAGGCGTCGACAATTGTCAAAAATCAAATATTTCACTTCAATACCTAAAAAAACAAAAACCTGCTGTCGATTCGAATTACGGAAGCATAACATTCGCCAATTCCCAACAACCCTGCGACGGTGCAGCTGTTGTGCTTCTTATGACCGAAGAAAAAGCAATTTCTCTTGGCTTAAAGCCCATGGGATATATCGAGCATTACACTTTTGCATCAGTTAACAGATTTGATGAATCTGATGCTGAAAAAAATGAAGGTCTATCCGCTGTTTTCGCAATAGATAAGCTACTTTCGGAAAACAATATCAAGCTTGATGATATTGATTTGTTCGAAATCAACGAAATTACTGCAGCGCATGTTCAAACTTACCGGGAAATTCTGAAGTCGAAAGAGTTTTGCAGCAGAATTTTGCATAGGGATGCTGAAATAGGCGAGATTCCCGACCACAAAATCAACTGCAACGGGGGAACAATCGCTTATGGGAATCCTCCTGGTGCAACGGGTGTAAGGCTTGTACTCTCAGCAGTTTTTGAAATGGCACGCAGCAAACAGAATCGAGCATTAATTGCTTCGGAAATCGACGGTTCTCAAGGTGTTGCGTTGATAATTAAAAAATTAGAAAAAACATATGGGGATTAAAATGAGAAGAATTTTATTGATTTTGGTTTGTGTACTTTTTCTGGTCAGTTTGACTGATGCGAAATCAGGCAAGACCGAGAAATACAAGCTTGAGTACAAATTCGCAGAAAACTCCAGCAGAACATATCTGATTTCCAGCGAAATGAAGCTTGGAATTAATGACGCAAAACCAAGAAACATTGAGTATGTTATCAAGGTTGAGGATGTTGTTAAAACATCGAAGAAATCGAAAGCGACGCTCAAACGCTTTTATCGAGGTTTCAAGTATTCAATGTACGATGTAACAATTTACAACAACATTGACGACAAGATTGAAGCGAAAAAATCGCATTTATCTGAGATTTTTAAAGCTTTGCAGGATGAAAGTTATGAATTCAGCGTAAGTTCGAGCGGTAAAGTCTCTGGGATTAAAGGAAGCAAGGACCTAATGAAAAATGCAATGGTCAAGATATTTGGAAGCTCGAAAAAAACCAAGAAAACTGAACGTACATTTGATTTGCTGGCGGATATTACAGATTCTTCGACACTTGAAGCGGAAATATGTTTTGTTTACGTACCTCTGAGCCGGTCTTCGCTAAAGGTGGATTCAACATGGAAAAGCAAACCAAAGCGTTGTGTTTTTGAGGTAATGAACTTCGATTCACCTGAAGAATACAAAGTTGAAGACATATCAACTAAAAACAAGAGAGTGATGTTTTATATCAAATGTCGAGGCAGTGTAGAACCTAAAGAAACCAAAGGATATAAGGTCGAATCAAATAAAACAAAGGGTGATTTCAAATTTAATCAAACCGATGGTGAACTCCAGGAATTGAATCTGCGCACCAAATCTAAGTATGTTTTTTATGCTGAAGATAGTGAAGATGAAGAAAAAAAGGTGGAATATATAAATGAATCCGATCAGACGGTTGAGGTTAAGCTTGTTTCAAGCAGTACTGCTGGGAATCCTCGGGTGAAGATTATAACAAGCATGGGAGATATCGTTGTTGAGCTTTTTGAGGATGACACACCAAACACTGTTGCGAATTTCATCGAGCTTTGCGAAGCGAAGTTTTTCGACGACATCAGATTTCATCGGATTATCAAGGGTTTTATGATTCAAGGTGGATGTCCTTATGCAAAGGGTGAGGTATCGCAACGAGCAGGCTCAGGCGATGCTGGTTATAAATTTGCTGATGAGTTCGTTGACAAGCACAAATTCGACTCAAAAGGGCTTTTGGCAATGGCGAATAGTGGACCCAACACGAACGGCTCGCAGTTTTTCATCACGCTTGGCGCAGCAACCTGGCTTAACGGAAAACACACGATTTTCGGCAAAGTTATTGATGGCATGGATATTGTCGATAAAATCGGTGCTGTCCAGACAAGCAAACCCGGAGATAGACCAGTAGAAGAAGTTTACATCAAGAAAACGGAAATCACACAAAAACGCAACCACGAATACAAAGTCAAAAAGGATTAATCAATAAAAAATGAATCAGAGTATAAATATTAGAGTCGGTATGAAAGACGATGCTGAAACTCTCGCAAAATTCAACCGTAACATGGCAATTGAGACCGAGAACAAAGATTTGAACGAAAACACCGTAAATTCGGGCGTTTTGACCATGCTTGAGAATCCTAACTTCGGTTTTTATCTCGTCGCTGAGGTAAATAAACAGGTTGTAGGCTCACTCATGATAACGACGGAATGGAGTGACTGGCGCAACTCACAATATTGGTGGATTCAAAGTGTTTACGTCATGCCGATGTATCGCAAACAGGGAATCTACAAATCTCTTTACGAGCATGTGAAATTGATTGCGAGTAAGCGCATGGATGTTCATGGATTCAGGCTTTATGTCGAGAAAAACAATCGCATTGCACAGGAAACCTATCGCAAACTCGGCATGAGTGAAACAGAATATTTTATGTTCGAAGAGAATGTGTAATTTTCAATTGTTCTTAATAACCTCGAGGATTTGCTTGAATTCAGGTGCTTTTGAGGTGCGCATCCATTGATATGCAACAGACTCCCAGGTTGTCAGCCCCGCACCAAGCAATTTGAACATCTCAACTGCCATTTTATGCTCGATTTTACCACGTGAAGACACCGCATCAATCATCACATGCACGTCGTAACCCGCAGCAATCGCTTCTGTAACCGTCTGCAGAATGCAAATATGCGTTTCAATTCCAACAATCAGCAATGTTTTTCGGTTGTACGATTCGATTACCTGGCGGATTTTCTGCTCACCCCATGCGGAAAAAATCACTTTTTCAATAGGTTTATAATCATCCCCAAGTGTCTCAACAATTTCAGGCACAATATGCCCCAATCCCTGCGGATAATGTTCTGAAACAACAATCGGAACACCAAGAATCTGGGCAATTTTGATAATCTTTTTGTGGGCAAAGATGATTTTCTCGGTATTTTTGACCATTTCCATCAGGCTTCCTTGAGGGTCGATAACAAACAATATCGATTCTTCGCGGTTGAGCAATTTTGGCGAACGCATAAAAACTCCATAAAATTTAACTCAAGTTCATAAATCACCTTGCAAAATGTTATATTAATCCTGATTGATTTCAATTCCTCAAAAAAGCGAAAAATGAAGATATTTTCGATTATCCTGATTGCAATTTTCGTTACATCCTGCACGACAACAAATCTGTATGATGACAATGTAAAAGCACCATCCATTGACATTGACGCATCTGCGAAATTAAGCGATGAAATCATTGTTATCGATAATTTTTACGATAAAAATTCAAGCTCAAGTAACACCAGCAAAGAAGCAATTGCTGACCGCAAAAAACACTTGAAATCACTTTTGCCTCAAGGTGCAAGCTATACAACAGAATACTTTCATTTCAATTCCGATATGTCATATGAGTTCACAAAATCATGGGCGATTTACATTAACGACGCGTTTTCCGAGCTTTCCATGCTGTTAAATCCTATCATCAAGGAGAAATCATCAATCAACGTGTTTCGCACCCGTGATAGATACAGAAATTATGCAAAACTTCTCGCACCTGAGAATGTCAACGCACGAGGATATTATGATCCAAAATTCAGGTTAATTGTAACATTTTACGATGACAATCCCGAAAAGCTCAAACGCACATTATTGCACGAATGCACGCATCTTATGCTCAGAAATTATCTCGGACACAACTGCATTCCACCCTGGCTTGACGAAGGGCTCGCATGTACGTACGAAACGGGGAATTACGTGAACGGCAAATGGGAGTTCGGACTACCAAGACTCAGTTTCATACGTTACCTCAAGAAAATCATGAAAGTGCGTGAAATTAACCCGTTTGCGGAAGTTATGAGCATGGGCTGGCGCAAATTTATCGACGGAACCAGACGAGAAGTTGAATATCGCTATATTCTGTCATGGTCGCTAGTATATTTTTTCATTTACCATAAAAACGGCATAAATAAGAAGCTGTTCATCGATTTTCTGCACAAAATCCGGGGGTTGCAAGAGCCTGAGATGAAATACAGCTTCATTTACGACGGTTTCATCAAACCTAATGAAACTCGTTTTTTAAGCTCCTGGAAAAATTTCCTGTTCTCGCTTAATTAATTGAATTCTGCATTTTATATTCCTGCAAATATCAGGCAAGATGCTTGTTCCACCGTTGCAAACAGCATGTAAAACTTACAAATCAGCATCAAGGTCGAAAGAAATGGATGCTTGCATCCTTAGCGTTTTGCAGGCGTTATGCAGATAAATTCGCTATACTTTGCTATTGATTTGCTATGAAATCGATTCAGCAACAAATACGGATGAACTGCAATCATACAACTGCTTGTATCGTGCTATTAGGCAAATACACACCACTCACTGTCATTCAGAGGGAAGAAATAACCAAAGAATCCAGGCTAACGGAAGGTTAAACGTGGAATACATTTAATTTATTATGTATGGAAAATTCTGAATCTGAGTCTTTGTCTTCATTGGATAAAATATTTTGTATTATTCTATGTTTTGTGTATGACAATCCTGGATTGCCACCTCAGTCGCTTTGCTTCTTCCTCGCAATGACATGTGGGTTGTTTCCTCTACAAAACCGACAGGTTCGGTGAAATATGTGCTGGATTCGGAAAGAAAAAGTGGGCTTAATAACCTTTACAAAATCGACAGATTCGGTGTATTTCAAACAATGGGACGCAAAGAAACGCATGCTTGCATGCCTCTTTGTTCTATTGTCTCTGTGGCAAAAAAGAGACAGGCAAGATGCCTGTCCTACTGTTTTCATGGAAATGACAACTGCTAAATACATTTGTCCGTAAACACCTTGTGTATCAACACTGTTTAATCATTACATCAACATCTTTGTAATCATAATCAATTGCCTGAATATCCATCCAAATATCTTTCGCCTTTACTTTGTCATTCTTCTTGAAATACGTATGCCCAAGCCAGTACAGAGTTTCTTTCTTTTTTTCTTCTTTCAAGCCAACGGTTTTAACAAGACCGTTCAGAGTTCTTTCAGCAAGGTCAAAACTCTCAAGCTCAAGGAAGCATCTGCCAAGCATAAGTTCGCAATCGGACTGTTGTTTCAGGTCTTTTTTTGCTGCCTGTAATTCTCTAACAGCCTCCTTGTACAAATGCGCATGATACAAGAATGTTCCGAGTTTATACTTTAATACGAGGTCTGTCGGTCGTGCATATACTCTGCGTTGGAATTCCTGAATCTGATACTCCTTAAGTTTTTTTGTGAATTCCGCTTCCTTATCCGCCAGCCCTTTTGCCTTACTTTCTCGAACCTTCTTTTGATAATGCTTAATTGTATAATCGCCAGCTTTATCAAGCATTTCAACAACAGTATTATTCATTTCATATGCCAATTTGTATGCTTTCACTGCGCTTGCATAATCATCAAGCTCTGCAAAATATTCCCCGATTGATGTTGCGTCCTTGTATGTCTTAACGCCTTCCAATCCACCAAGTCTCTTAATATTTGCTTCAAGCTCTTCTTTTGTGAGCTTTTTGTCCTTTTGAATTGCTTTCTGAACTTCTTCTTTGTCAACAACATCAATAAAACTCTTTGCATCCGCCAGCTTCTTCTTATCCATTGTCTGACGGGCTGACAAGTCACGGTAAAAATCGCTGATACTCTTGTTCGTATTATCCAAATCCATTGCTTTTGTTACGCTGTTCATCGCTTCGTCAATTTTCCCAAGTTCCTTTAATGCCTTAGAAAGCCAAAACCACGCCAAAACATGTTTCGGGTCAAGCTCGGTAAATCTTTTGCATGTTGCATAAACAGCATTGAAATGTTTCTGCCACATTAGTGCTTCTGCGAGAAATTCGAGAATTTTCGTGTTGTCAGGGTCGGTAATATGGTCTTCCCTTGCTCTATCTATCAGTGCTTCCCATTTTTTGAATGTAAACAACCCTTTAAGTTTAAGAAGCATTTTGCCTGGTTTGGGTTTTTTTCCGATTTTTTGCCATTTCTTCTGAACAGCCTGAAAATAAAGTGTATTACCCTTTGCGTTGTCGGGGTCCATCTTCAATAATTGCTGAAGGATTTGAATCGCATAATCATAGTTATTTCTTTTGATCGCCTGATCGGCTTTTTCGGAAAGTCTTTCCAGATTGCCTTTTTCAGCCATGATTTTCCTCACATGATTGTATTCATATAGAAGATAGCACTTTAATGATGCAAGGCAAGTATTATTGTTTCAAACCGGTGACCGCTAATTTAATGTTTGTTTCATCGAAATTTTATCTGACGGTGATAAGAGGCATCAGCAATGATGAATCCGAGATATTACAGATGGGCGATTGTAATTTTCCTCTGGTTTTAGTGAATTTCACAACCTCGGATTTAGCATAATTTGCAAGCTAGGAAACTGTTACAAATCCATCGTTGTTACCTGACATTTCATCGGCTTTTCCGGTTAAACCCTCGATAATATAAGATGTAAATAGTGTTGTACCATTGCGTTTGTACATGCCACCTCTTTGAGTTTTGTCGGAAGCAAGCATGGTTGTCGTTTTGTTGTTGGCAATACCTGTGAATACCGCAGAAGTTTCCGAGTTGAAGATGTCGAACTCCGATGTGTTATCAACAATTAGGAGCTTCTGCTCACTTGAGATTTTTCCGAATGTTTTTCGCAAAAAATCCACTGTTATTGCTGTTTCTTCGAGGTTCGTGGGAATACAGTCATAAGGCAGGATGTAGCTTATACCAGCATTAGCATCTCTTATGCTGTGCCCAGAAAAATATACCACAACTATATCATCCTTTCTTGAAGTGCGAACCAATGAGTTTAATCCGTCTTCAATTTCAGATTTTGTAGCTTCTGTGCCGATTAGGTTTTTCAAAGTTTTCAGCGTTATCGTCAATTGCTGCGCTTTCATTGTCTTTGCGAATTCCTTTGCATCATTTTCCGCCGTATTAAGTTGTGGTATAGTCAAATCATCGTACTCACCGATTCCAATGCACAATATCCGCAGTTCTCCGCTTGTTTTCCTTAAATTTAGGACAAGATTTAACTCGGATTTTTTCTCAAGTGAATCAACCACCGAATACTTCAGATAACTTTTGTCCTGCATCAACAAGACGTTGTATTCTTTAACTTCGTCGATAATAAAGTCGTCAACCATTTCAATTTGAACGAATTTCTTGTTTTCAAGCACTTTTCCGTTTGTGAATTGGTCGATTTTGATGTTTTTCTGCCCTTCAGGTGTATAAATCCTGAAACTCAGGTCAAAGTCCGGTACAAACGTATCAAGCTCTTTTAGTCTGCGTTTTTGCAGCACGACCAACGGAGGAGCGTCAAACACGTTGTCAGGCGCAAAGACATTAACAATTGAAATTCCAAGCTTATCAAGAATGTCGGAAGAAGTTACAAGATGCGTTTTCTCGATCCAAACCGGTATTTCCTCGCCTGCGGAGTTAATGTAGCCGTTGATTTTATAAAAAAGTCCTGCCTGTGTGTTGATTGTAATCACACTGCCTGCTTTTAGCGTTGCTAGAGGATGAGAATACTGACTCGGCGCGCTGCGAAGGTATGCAAAATCAGTAAAAACATACGCCTTCATCGACGAGATTACTGATTGAACAATCGGGATTTCCAAAACAGGAACATAAATGGTCTTGCTTAACTTGACAATCTTGGAATCAACGAAAAATGCGTTGCTGTAATCGATGTCTATATGATAACTCACATATTTTTTGCTGAAATCGATTTCGGGCAGCTCAATTTCGATGATTCTACTTGTGCCTGCACTGATTTTCAGCACATCCTGCTCTTCGTAATCAATCATAAATGACGTTATTATCGCATCCGCACGACCGGAGTTGTTGAGAATCAGATTAATTTTGCCGGCTTCGTCAGGCTCGACAATCCCATTCTTGCCGCCCGAATCTTCTGCGAAATACCAGTTAAGAGCGAGCTTCGGCACAGGTCTGTCCGTTGGTGCAATATCAATTGATTTTTCTGCCAGTAGAGTTTTATAGGTATAAATTTTCAAATCTACTTTCGGCACACCTTTAAGAAAACCTGTCGGATACTTGAATTTTACAGTCCTCAAGAATTTCCTGCCTTCATCGATTCGACCGAAATAAACTTTCATCGAATCCAGAACTTTTCCCGTATCCGAGAAAATCATATCTCCAAAGACCCGCGAAAGCTGATTCCCTTGATTTTCAACAGTAAACTCGAATTTATGCACGTTTGATTCACGCTCAAGTGGTGAATTCGCGTTTTCAATGAGTTTTGTTTCAGCAATAGCAAGTTTTGACTCGTCTTCCGAAGGTTCCCCATTCGTCCAATTTATCGAGTCCTTACCGATTTTGAACTCGTCAATATCTAGATTAATCAGCTTTAAGCAATCGTCAGAATCAACGAGAATAGCCTCTGCAGAAGGAGAAAATTCAAAGCTCATTTTGCTGTTACCATTAAGAATTTCAGGATATTTCCTGTTTCTTTTGAAGAAAGATTTAACCTCAAATTTCGACTCACCACCTTTTTCGATGACATAAGCATATTTTCGCAAATCCGAACAAAGTTTGAATTTGTATGACTCCGAATCAAGTTTAAGGGTTTTTGCATTTTGGAAATCAAGTAGAGGATGGATGCGCAAATTGCCGTTTCCGTGCATAAAAATGATTCGCTGATAATCCGACTTCGGTACTAAAAACCTGAAATCGACGATATCACTGTCAAAAGTGTTCGAATAATACGCGATAATTGTAGGTTTCTTGTTGTCAAGACTGTAAATCTTGAATACATCCGAATCTCCGTTATTACCGACCTGAGAAAAGAGAATACCGATTAAATCCTTCATCGGCGGGAATGCAATTGATTTGATGCTGGTAATTTTCTCAGCAAGCTTAATCTCCGATAAGAATGTCGTGCCGATTTCATTGAATTTATAAATGCGTACCGAATTTTGTGAAGCGATTGCAAAAAGATTGTCAATCGGCGAGAATGCAAAAACTGCAACACCTGCCTGTGTCAGGATTTCAGAACCATCACTTACCGAGTAAATTGAGAATTCTTGAGCCTTGTTTATTACCGCAACATGTGAACCAGTCTGATTGATTTCAAAACTCTGCAATGCACTTTTTGTATCAATCGTCTTGAAATTATTGAAGTCTGACCAATTGTAAAGGTCGATAATGCCCGTTTCATACCCCACCGCAAACCTCGCAGTTGTATTCGCGCTGTCAATATCAACAACATCCGCATCACGACATTTAAGCTCGAGCATTATATTCTCGCCAACTAGGTCGGGAACATCAGCATCTTTATAATGTGTTATCGAAAGTCTGAAATTTACATTCGATGAAACGAACTCATGAGAAGAATATTGGAATGGTGTTGCAGGCAGAGTATCGGTAAAACATGAGCAAAGAAGCATCAATGTCGAAATTAAACTGATTTTGAAATATATTTTCATTCCAACACCTCGATTTTTGTACGATTGTCATAGTTCTAAAATTATCACAACAATTGCAAATAAAAACAAATGTTAAGAAATAATAAATTTTGTCTTAACAATTAAGATTTACACTAAACTAAATTAGAAAACTATCTTATAGTGTCATTCCCAACTTGATTGGGAATCCAGAATCTGCGATATTCAGCATATTCTCTGGATTCCTGCTTTCGCAGGAATGACAGCTTTCGAGTTTTCAAATACAATCTAAGTTAATTTTGACAAAAAATAATTTAGAGGGAGGTTTTATGAAATTGAGTTCAACAAAAATAGTCTGCACAATAGGTCCCGTAAGTAAAGATGAGGAAACCCTAAAAGGATTGGTTGATGCTGGTATGTCAGTTGCTCGACTCAATTTCTCGCACGGTACTCACCAAGAGCATAAAGAGAATTTCGATTTAATCCGCAAAGTCGAGGCTGAAAGCGGACGTTCCATCGCTATTCTGCAGGATTTGAGCGGTCCAAAAATTAGAATCGGCAAATTCGACAAACCGCCTGTAAAACTAAAGCCAGGTTCGCAATTCACAATTATCGCGGGTGGTGCTGAAATCGGTAATGAAACCAAAGTTTGCTGCAATTATCCCTACCTGGCAGACGACCTAAAACCCGGCAATATCGTTCTTCTCGCAGACGGCACAATTGAGCTTGAAGTTGTAGAAATCATTGAAAACAGAGTTATCTGCAATGTCATTCTCGGTGGAGAGCTTGGAAATCACAAAGGTATTAATTTAAGGTCTGGCACGCTCAAAGCACCTGCATTAACCAACAAAGACAAAGAAGACCTTGAATTCGGGCTGAATTTGGGTGTTGATTTAATCGCTTTGAGTTTTGTTCGCAGTGCTTCTGATATTCTCGAAGCTCGCAGCATTATTGAAAAACATGGTCTGCGAAAGCACATTATCGCAAAAATCGAACGCCATGAAGCAATTAAGCATTTGGATGAAATTATCGATGTAACAGACGGTGTTATGGTTGCTCGCGGAGATTTGGGTGTTGAAGTCGCATTCTCCGAGGTTCCGATTCTGCAGAAACAAATAATAAATAAATGCAACAGACGTGGAAAACCCGTTATCGTCGCAACCCAAATGCTGAAAAGCATGATAGCTTCTCCAAGACCTACACGGGCGGAAGCAAATGACATTGCAAACGCGATAATTGATGGTGCAGATGCGGTTATGCTCAGCGAAGAGACCGCAATCGGGAATTATCCAGTTGATGCTGTGAAAACCATCACTCAAATCGCAGACACAATGGAAGCCGAGCAGCACTGGCGCGAAAGATATCGAAAAGAGCTTGAAGACCTGGTGAGCAAAGACAAAAGTCGATTGATTCAGGATGTAATTTCGCAGTCAGCATTTGAGATTTCGGGCAAGCTTGATGTTGTGTGTTTACTTGTTCCGACAAGCAGCGGTTCAACTGCGCGTAAAATTGCTCGATTTCGTCCAAAAGCCAAGATTCTCGCATTAAGTGATAACCTTGAAACAATCAAGTTTCTTACGCTTTGCTGGGGTGTAATCCCTTATTACGTTCCAGGTTTCGGGCATCTTGGGGACATTATCGCTGGTGCAATGCAAATTGCGCTAAATGAGGGATTCGGAAAGCCAGACGACCATGCGGTTATTATTGCCGGCTATCCAGTCGATAAACCTGGGACGACGAATCTCATTAAACTCGGTAAACTTCCGAAGAGGAAAGAATCAGCAGAAATTACTGACAGAATCTTTTCAGGCGATTTTACTAAAGGAATTTCCGGCGAAAGATTTCTATAATACGCTATCAAAGAAGTTTTAAGTATTGGTAGGACAGGCTTCCTAGCCTGTCATGCTGATGCTTAAGGAGTCAGGCATTATCTCTACAAAACCGACTAATTCGATGAGCATTAATCGGGAAACGCAAAGAAAAAGCATGCTTGCTTGCCCTGACCTACCGTTTGTTAATCATAATAAATGTTACAGAGCTATAAATTTTGTACTTCAGATAAAAAAATCTCGAAACATTTTTCCGAATGATTGTTATTTATTGCATATAAATACCGAATGTGTAAAATGCAGGTTAACCCAAATTTGGTAGTGGTAAACATTTAATTGTGTGTCATTCCTGAGAAAGCAGGAATCCAGAAATTGAATTTTCATTGTATTCGCTGGATTCCCAATCAGGTCGGGAATGACAGAAACATTATTTCTGTATCACAACCACAAATTAAAGGAGAAGCACATGTTCGATAAACACATGTTTAAAGAATATACAAACGACCTCGAAAAATATCCGAAGCATTTCCAGACAAACAACTTCGTGATTCCGTCAATCATCGAGAAAGGTGATCGCGGCGAACGCATGTACGACCTGTTCTCGCGGCTGATGGAAGACAGAATTATCATCATCGGCGGAGTTATCAACGAGTTTGTTGCTGCTATTGTTACTGGTCAGCTTCTGTTTCTGCAAAAAGAGAACAAGAACCAGTATATTTCAATTTATATCATGTCACCAGGTGGCGGTGTTACTGCTGGTTTGTCAATTTATGACACGATGCAGTTTGTAGCATGCGATACCTCGACGTTTGCAATTGGTATGGCGGCAAGCATGGGTGCTGTCATTCTCACAGGCGGAACAAAGGGCAAAAGATATTCGCTGCCGCACTCGCGCATCATGATTCATCAACCCTGGGGTGGCATCGGCGGAACCGCTGAAGACATCAAACGCCAGGCTGAAGAAGTGCTCGAAGAAAAGAAGATTCTTATCGATATTCTTGCTCAGCATTCAGGAAAATCTGTTGACGTTATCACAAAAGACGTTGACCGCGATAATTTCATGTCTCCGATACAAGCTGTTGAATACGGTCTCATAGACGAAGTCATCACCACGCTCAAAGAAGAAAAATAACCCGTTTTGTAACGATTATTGCTTCACAGAATAACATATTGACTAAATATGCAATATATTGTACAAAA
>JAIOTL010000195.1 GCA_021106775.1 Planctomycetota bacterium
GGGCATATGACAGTCTGCACATGACAACCCGCGCTGGGAGTGAATTCCCGACTTGAAAAGCTCATAATCCGGATGCTGAGCTTTAACCATCGGTACTTTACTCACCGAATGCGTCCAGTCCGCAAAATCATATTCATCGTAATATTTCTCCATGTCCTCCATAGTCATGCCTTTATCCCACGGAAAAGTCAGATATTTGTGCTCGCCCTTGAAATAATACTCGACATGACATTGAGCACATACCAGCGACCGCATTTCCTGAAGTGTTGCATCGTTTATGTCTTTGCCCGCCCGTTTGAACGCTTCAACCAGAGCAGGTCGCGAAATCCGCAGTTCCATCGTTTTCGGGTCGTGGCAGTCAAGGCATCCGATGGGATTTTTGATTTCATCAACCCAATCTTCCCATTTTGCACCATAAAATTTATTCAAATCGCCAAGTTTGTTCATTAAGCGGGGGACATCAGGGCTTTTGCAGGTCCAGCATGTGCCTGGCATCCCGGAATTCGTCCGCAAGGTGTTTCGCACATCTTCAACCGCATGTGCGTGTCCTCTACCCTGATTATAATCCTTGGCGAATCCGTAACCTGCGAAGAGAACGACCCAGCGTGGGTCAATCTCGAGCATATCCCGCATTGTTGAGCCCTGGTACTTCGATTTAAAATCTGTTTCCTTCGTTTTAAGCCAGGTGTCATATTCCCGTACAAAATTCTTCCCCCACACGCTGCTGTCAACCTCAAAATCACCGATTTCAGTCAATTGTTGAAATTCCCGAATTTCCTCGCCGGTGCGGTCAATAACCGATGTCGTTGAGATGCCCAGAATCATCACGATAAGCAATGTTACAAGAAATAATATCCAGCCCAACCATGGTTTCTCGTTTACAAGTTTTGCAATTGATTTCATGATTCACTCCTTTATTTATCTTCATTTTTGTCTATTAGTTTTTCAATCCAATCAGGCGACCGTTTTGCCTTAAGATTTATCACCAGATTCTGATTTAACGATAGATTGCTCATGCTTCCGTGACCGGCATCACGATGACAATCCCAGCACAGCTTGTTTTCATCGGCATGTACTGTTTTCATCGATGTTTGCACAAGTTTTGTTGTGTCCAGCAAGTCCGAATGACAGCGCAGGCAGTTTTCGGCAATATCATCCTTGCTGGAGTCAATAGCCCGAATAACCTGCGGTTCGGTCTGAGTTGTCCAAACATACAGATGTCTCATTCCAGTTTTGCCCTTTGTAACCCATTTGTTCACGAAAGTGTCGTGTGGGAGATGGCAATCGACGCAGACGGCAGCGGTTTTGTGACTTCCGTGAAGCCAGCCCATGTATTCGGGAGTCATGATGTGACAATTCAGGCAAACCTCCGAATCGCTCGAAAGATACGAGGTTCCGCCGGTAACATGCATAAATGTGAAGAATAAGCCGAAGAAGACGCCAAGCAGGGCATACACAGGGATGCGCCATTTTGGTGGCGGTAAAAACCAGAGGAAAACACGAACTATAAATCTAAAAATCCACCCGAAAAAACAGTATCTACCTGGTTCTTTTGTATCCATCTTTTTTCTCTTTTATCAAATTATTTTATAATTATAAAAGATGACAATTGATACTTCAGGAACACTTACATTGCAACGCTCAGATTGATTCACCAATTGTTAAGTGCTGCAAGCATAATCTCCTAGTAAATCACATGCTGTGGATATGCCTGAGCAACTGCAAAATTTCTTATTTACACATTATATATGATTTACAGTATTTTTTTATACTAAATTTATATTATTGAAATATCATTTTGAATATGCTAAAAAATGTTGAAATTAGTTCGCTGAGAATAAAGATTCTTATGCAGCAGTATTTTCTTCACAATAATCCACGATTTTTCGAATATTTGTGTTTCTAACAAATTGCTCGTTGAATATTTTTGACCTATTGAAAAAAATTGACAAATCGGTATAATTGAACATTTAAACAGATGCCCAAAGATCAGTTCTAAGAAATATGATTGAAGGAAATTAATGTAGTAATTGGAAATATCGTAAATAAAAGCGATTCGAGAGATACTGATTTTTTCCCGACAAATTATCTTGGTTTGACAGAGTAAGTTGATTTGAAATTTAATTGTTTTGATAGTTTATGTATAATGTTTGTGTGGAAATAATTATGCGGGTGTAGCTCAGTGGTAGAGCATTGGCTTCCCAAGCCAATTGTCGAGGATTCGATCTCCTTCACCCGCTCCAGAATATACAACGGCTCAAGGGTTTTCACTCTTGAGTTTTTTTACAAATCCAACTTAAAATCCAACTGAGATTCAAGTTTTTTTCGTTATGTAGCATTCTCATTATATTCTCACTTATTTTAGACCATTTTGATATTTCTCAAAAGATTCTCATTCATCATACAAAAATTGGGATATAATAGCGTGTTTGGGTGAATGCGAAGTTCATTAAAGACATCCAATAGAATTCCCCGAAATTCTGTCCATAAAAAAAAGACCAAGGTTTGAAACTCGGTCTCTTTCTATTGTCGACTATTATGTTTCTACTATTCCGGTATTATCAACTCGATAAATATTCTAATTAATTGTCAAACAATATTAGGTATTAATCTTCCATGATTATTCCTTCTACATCGACTAGTGCTTTGTCAAGAAAGTAGTTAAGGGTTAAAAAAACTGTCATTCCCAACTCGATTGGGAATCCAGCAGAAGTTA
>JAIOTL010000418.1 GCA_021106775.1 Planctomycetota bacterium
CACAGGTAAACCTGCTTTTACTCACAGCATTGACAATAGAAGCAAACTTTTTGCTTTTTTATACAGTATCGCCAATAGGACTCAAGAGATATTTGACCTATTGACAGTGGCGTAAAGTAAAGCATGCTTACATGCCCTATTGACAGTGTTGTAAACTTAAAGCAGAAAGTCTGCTGAAAATGAATATCTGCGTGGATTTTGTTTTATAACACTCGATAAAACTTGTATTTTTACTTCATCTTAACACAATTAAACCTAAGGTTTAGCATGAAACATTCAAACATAATTTTCATCCTATTAAGCATATTATTTATGGCTGGAGCAATTCACTCACAAGGCGATAAAATCGAAGTTACGAAGGCGGAAGCCAAGTTGGAAGTTTCGTCCGCGGAATTTATCGAATACAAACTCGACAACGGACTTGAAGTTATCATTAAGCCGATGCACAGAATCCCCCTTGTCGCTACCTTTATGTTTTATAAGGTCGGTTCAAGCTTTGAGATGCCTGAATACTACGGTGCATCACATTTCCTCGAACATCTGATGTTTAAGGGTACGGATAAATATAAAAAGGGTGAGATTGATAAAATATCGCAGCTCAACGGCGGAGAGAACAACGCTTACACAACAACGGATTACACTGCTTATCATTTTCAATTCCCAACAAAAAACTGGGAAATCGCCCTGGAGATTGAAGCGAACAGAATGCGCAATTGCTCCTTCGTCGAGAAAGAATTCTATGCTGAGCTTGAGGTCGTCCTCGAAGAATTAAACGAAAGCTTTGATGATCCTTGGTCGTACATGTTTATGCAGAGCAATCCATTAATTTACGGGCACAAACACGCTTACGGGCATCCTATCCTCGGCAATGAAACGGCTCTGCGCCAGCTGACACCTGAGAAAATGCGCCAGTTTTATGACAATTTTTATCAACCAGATAATGCTGTACTCGTAATTGCCGGCGATATTAACGTTGCAGACGCTAAGGAGAAAGTCGAAAAACATCTTGGCAAAATTGAAGCTCGAAAAACTGAAATTAATCGTAAGTTCGAAAAATTCAAAAATGCTCATCTTGCTCCGTCCACCGGGTATCATAACATTAACAAAGACACGAATATTACGCGCATGACCGCCAGTTTCAACACAGTTCCGCGAAAACATCCTGATTATCCCGCGCTTTTGGTGCTGGACAACATTTTGTCAAGCGGAGAATCTTCGCGACTGATGAAAAAGATTTTGACCGAGAAAAAACTTGCAGACGATTTCGGTTCGTGGAGTTATTGCCGCGCATTGGCGGGTGAGTTTACATTCTGGGCGGAACTTCCGCTTGTACGCGATTTTACAGCTATAATCGACGAAATTCATGCTTCTCTTTCTGAACTTGCGCATAATATGCCAACTGATTATGAAGTCAGCAAAGCAAAGAATCAGACACTCGCAAGCCTTGTGTTTTCAGGGCAGAAGACGCACAACATTGCGCAAAATCTCGGATTTAATAAAATTGCATTCAGCGATGCTGATTATCAATCGAAATTCATCGAGAAAATTCAGGCTGTTACGCCAGAAGACGTGCAGCGCGTTGTTAAAACGTATTTTGATAAAGACAAAGCGGTAATTACTGTCATGAAACCTAGGGAAGAAATAAAGATTGAAACATTTGGGGCAAAAGGCTTCGAGATTCAGAAGTTTACGCTTGAAAACGGGCTGACCGTCGAATTCGTCGAGGAACATAACGCAAAGATGATTGCTCTCGACCTTGACATCAGACTTGGGTCTCTGTTTGAACCAGCGAATAAAATCGGAGTGTATAATCTACTTGGCAAAATGCTGTTGCAGGGAACCGCGAAGAAATCAGCTCTTGAAATCTCTGAGAAAATCAATTTCTGGGGTGCAAAAGTTGAATCGCGAGGTGACGGAATCTCAGCATCGATTCTTCGCAAGGATTTCGCGGAATTCATGCATCTACTCGCTGAAATCGTCATCACGCCAACGTTTCCCGAAGATAGGCTGACAATTAAGAAGAAACTCGCTGTGAACGCCCTCAAAAGTCTGCTTGACGACCCTGACGAGATTTCATATATGAATTTCATGAGTTTGCTTTACCCAGCAAAGCATCCGTACGCTTTCCATGAAACAGTTGAAGGATTGAACGCAATTTCTCGTGAAGACATACAAAAATTCTACAAACAACATTTCATGCCGAATAATGCGACATTACACGTCGTCGGAGACATAAAAGCACCAAAACTTGCTGAAATTCTGAACAGAGAGTTCGCATGCTGGCAGAAAGGTAAAACCACCGAGTTGAAACTGCCTGAAGTTAAACTACAAACCGATGACAGAACAACGTACAAAAAGTTTGCAGATGCTGTTCAAGCGTCAATTTACATCGGACACAGAGGCATTAAGCGCAGTAATCCCGATTATTACGCTCTTCTGGTACTTGACAATATTCTCGGTACTGGTGCGGGTTTTACCGACCGGCTCAGCGCAGATTTACGTGATACTCAAGGTTATGCATATTCTGTCTGGATGGTTTTGGCGGAAGGTGCGCGGTATGATTATGGCAGGCTCATCGGCGGGATTCAGACATCGAAGGAAAACATTGTGAACTCAATTGCGGGAATAATCAAGCATCTTGAACTAATTCGCAACGAAAAGGTTACAGACGAGGAAATTAAAGGTGCAAAGAAATATTTGATAGGTTCGTTCCCGTCAACGTACGAAAGCTATGAAGAACTTGTGAAGATTTTGCGTCGAATCAACGTTTACGGACTCGGTTACGGGTTTTTCGCAGATTTTCCGCAAAAAATTGAAGCAGTTACAAAAGACGAAGTGCTGCGGGTTGCGAAAAAATATCTACACCCAGAAACGCTGACAATCTCAATATGCGGCGATATTGACGAGGGCGTGGATTATCTGTCGAGAGCACGAGAATTGCATAAATCGGTAAAAGAAAGTAAGTCTGATGATAAATAATGATGTGCCGTCTGATGTTCAAGAGCGTGTGGCGGTTTTGCGTAAAAAACTTGAAAAACACAATCACCGGTATTATGTTCTTGATGACCCAATCATCTCCGATGCTGAATATGACAGGCTTCTGCGCGAACTTCAGGCACTTGAGGTAGAATTCCCGAAGCTTGCGGATGCGAATTCACCAACTCAACGCGTTGGTGCACCTCAGGTTTCAAAGCTTCCGAAGGTCAGGCACACGCAACAAATGCTTTCGCTTGATAATGCGATGGACGAAGATGAATTTGATGATTTTGTGCGCAGATGTCAAGAAATGCTGACAGATGCAGGTATTTCAGAAGATTCAGCCAGTATTGAATTTTACTGCGAACCGAAATTTGACGGACTTGCAGTGGAAATCGTTTATGAGTATGGAAAATTGAAGCTTGCTTCGACTCGCGGCGATGGCGAGATTGGCGAGGATGTAACCGCGAATGTTCGGACGATACGCAATATTGCCCTTGATCTTTCTGCGACGAAAACGACGGAAGTTCCAAATTTACCTGAATTGCTTGAAATCCGAGGTGAAGTTTTCCTCACTCTCAAGGTTTTCGATGAACTTAATGTAAAAAAACTTGATAAAGGTGAAGAAGTTTACTCGAACCCGCGGAATGCTGCTGCGGGCTCACTGCGTCAGCTTGACCCGAAAATCACAGCTGAACGCAAACTTACCTTCTGTACATACGGTTTCGGCGCACACTCAGATGACATCAAGTTTGATAGTCATTCAGATTTCATAGAAAAAATAAAGAAACTTGGTTTTCCTACATCGCCAGAGGGCCGAATTTGCAAAGATTCTGACGAAGTTAAGCAATATTTTGCAGAAATTTCAGAGCGACGTGAAAAACTTGGTTATGAGATAGACGGCATGGTCGTAAAAGTCAATGACCGAAAGCTTCAAAAAAAACTTGGGGATCGAGCACGCAGTCCACGCTGGGCAATCGCATGGAAGTTCCCTGCGAAGGAAGTTACGACGAAAGTTCTTGATATCGAGGTTCAAGTGGGCAGACTCGGTACAATCACGCCTGTTGCAAAGGTTGAGGCTGTCGAGGTCGGCGGAGTCGTTGTGCAGTCGTGCTCTCTGCATAATCTTAACAATATTCGCAAGCTGGACGTAAAAATCGGCGATGAAGTTTTCCTTAGGCGAGCTGGGGATGTTATTCCGCAGATTACAAAGGTTATCAAGGAAAAACGTGATGGAAATGAGCGCGAATTCGATATGCCGAAACTTTGTCCCGTTTGCAACACCGAAATTGTCAGGGATGAGGACAAAGTTGCGTTTAACTGCCCAAATATCGGCTGCCCCGCGCAGATAGAGGGTAGAATTCAGCAGTATGGCAGCAAGAATACTCTAAACATCGAAGGGCTCGGTGAAAAGCTTGTCAAACAACTCGTCGAAAAAAAACTTGTGCGCAAACCTGTTGATATTTATCGGCTTCAGGCGGATGATGTTGCGAAACTTGAACGCATGGGTGAGAAATCAGCGGAAAATCTGGTAAATGCAATTGCAGCATCGAAAAAGCCAGCGATTGAGCGATTTTTATACGGACTTGGTATAAACCATGTCGGCGAGCGCATTGCAGAGATGCTCATCGAGAAATACGGCAGTCTCAAGGCTTTGATTGGCGCGTCGCAAGCTGAACTTGAGGAAATCGACGGCGTGGGCACCGAAATTGCTGCGAGTGTCGTAAATTTCTTCGCCAATGAGAAAAATTCAGAAATGCTCGATGAATTTGTTGCACTTGGAGTTATCAACCTTGGTGAAGAATCGAAAATCAAAAAGCAAAGAACGGGACTCTCACTTTTTGATGAGCCTGCAAGCGCCATCGCTGGTAAAACCTTCCTTTTCACGGGCAGTCTTGAGCAAATGACTCGTTCGGATGCAGAAAAAAGAGTGAAGGAACAAGGCGGGAAAATTTCCTCCAGCGTATCGAAAAAGCTTGATTTCCTTGTTGTTGGTGCAAAAGCGGGTAGCAAACTCAAAAAAGCGGAGAACCTGGGCGTAAAAACGCTCACGGAGTCTGAATTCATAACAATGCTTGAAGAGTGAAAAACATACACCCTAAAATTCTTAAATTATTGAAACTAAAACGTGCTTTCCACTGTTTAACAGGTTGACAATGCAATGTTGAATCTTAAAATAACCCTTCATTAAAATTAATCAATGCCGCGTAGCTCAATGGTAGAGCGGGTGGCTGTTAACCACTAGGTTAGGGGTTCAAGTCCCTTCGCGGCAGCCAAAATTAACAGGGGAAGCATCGCTTCCTTTTTTTTATTCGTTTTCTTTGATGAAATTTTTCAGAAGTCTGATGTGTTCAGGGGTTGTGCCGCAGCATCCGCCGAGAATCGCAATCTTTTTACTCTCAAGCATCGGTTTCATATGATTCAAGAATTCTTCTGGATGCAGCGGATAATTGCCGTTTTTGTCGGGCAAACCAGCGTTCGGGGCAGCGAGAATCGGAAATTTTGTGATTTCCGCGAGCTTAAGCGCTGAATCTACGATACTTTTCGGCTCATTCGAACAGTTTATACCTAAAAACAAAGGATTATAAGCGGAAAATACCTTCGCGAAGTCCTCAACCGTATCACCCGTGGGCAGTTCCCATGTTTCATCTACGGTTACGCTGAAAGCTAAACGTTTACCGTATTTCCGAACAATTTCCTGAATCGCATCCGCGATGATTTCCGCAAGGTCAAGATGCCAGATTGTCTCAAGCACAATGAAATCAGCACCGTCAGCACAAAGCGCATCCGTCTGCAACTTGTAGCCGGCAAGATATTTTTCAATCTCCATCTCCGATGCTTGACCAAGTAAAAGTTGAAAAATACCCATACTGCCAGCAACATAAACCTGCCTATCTGCTGAATCCGCAACCATTCGGGCAATTCTCGCACCTTCAAAATTTAACTCTTGCACCAGATTTTCTGATTGAAAGTCAACGACCGCAGAAGGATTCGCGCTAAATGTG
>JAIOTL010000448.1 GCA_021106775.1 Planctomycetota bacterium
TCAGGCAGCAATTGCTTAAGAAACATTTGGCTTTGCAAAACGAAGAAGAATCAGCAGAGAACGGAATCGCGAAGGACGATAATTGATACGAAGTTAAATTGATTCTAAATTTATAAAAGCTCAAACACAATAAAGGATGTTATCGAAATATGTTATAGTTGAGCTAATTCCTTTTTTTCAAATTTGGAGGTTTTATGTTTAAGAAGTTGTTGTTTGCATTATGCATTTCTGCATTATTACTCGGGAGCGTTTCATACGCTCAGGATGAAAAAGCTTCGGAAGAACTCGATTTCAACGACATCCAAAGCGCACCTGAAAAGCTGTTGAAGCATTTCATCGATTTTTTCCAGAAAGTTGATGCTGAGAATCTAAAGAAACTCTGCATCGGTGAATTGCATGAGGAAATCGATGAATTCGCTGAGATGATGGAAGAAATGGAAGATGTCAGATTCGAATTCAAAACCTTGGATATTATTACCAAAGACGATTTTACACTGGCAATTTTGGAAGTCTGCATCATTGAGAAGGAATATGATGTCGATATCGCAATTATGAGCATGAGCATGGTCAAAATTGATGATAAATGGTTCCTAAAAGAGCTTGATGAGCTTGCTGATTATGCTCCGAAATGGGCTGAAGAAGCATATGCTGAAATAAAGGCAATGAAAAAATTCCTCATTAAGATTAGAGAATATCAAGCATCACCATATTTTGTTCTTGTTGAGTATGTAGGCGCATTTGGCGCAAAAGACCTTAAAATGATAAAACGACTCACACCTTCTGATGCTAAATCCCAAGAAACAATTGCTGAATTCCATAAAGTACTTCCGGAAGATTTGAAATTTAAATTATTCATCAAAGCCGTAGTCGAAAAAGAGGATTATGCAGTTTGTTTATTGGATATTACAATTGCAGAGGATACAAATCCTGCGATATTTTTGCTGAAAAACGAAGGCTACAAAGAACTTCCAAGCTGGAAAGTTTTTCCAATGATGAGGTCAGAAGAACTGTTAACAAATGATTCACTTAAACTCCCAGAATGGGTTACAGATCAGATTAAATGGTGGCTCGACAAGAAAGATGAGATTAAGAACAAGGATACAATGTTCTCAAACCATCTCAGTAACTTTCACGAATATATGACAACTGGCAAATTCGATAAAATCCTCGAATATTTCAGTGATGAAGATAGAGAAGATCTTAAGGAAGGTTTCGATTCTATTGAAAAAATTACAAAACTTGACTACATCCTGCATCATGTGAAGGGTGATGAAGCCATTATCTTTGGCGAGATAGAGCTGATGGAAAAAGGCGATGAAAATCCAGAGTCAGATGAATTTATAATGGCTGGAATGTTCAAAGACAGCAAATGGACGTTCACTTTTGATGCTGACGAAGATGAATCTCCTTGGTTCAATATGGTTGAAGAAGGCTGGGAGCTGATGGATGAGCTGAAAGATGTTGAAAACCCTCGCCCAAGCGAAATGCTTAGGAAAAAGTACCTGAAAGATGACAAAATTAAAGAAACTGATGTTGAAAAGCCTGATGTTGAAGAACCCGACGTTGAAGAACCCGACGTTGAAGAACCTGATGTTGAAAAGCCTGATGTTGAAGAACCTGACGTTGAAAAGCCTGAAACAGAGCCGATAAAAGGTCAGGTCAAAGGCTACTCAGCACAAAATGTGAATATCAAGTTGGACAAACCCGGAATTTACAGGATTTTGCTCAAGTGCCTCACAGAAGGCGGGAAGTTGGCTTTTAACCTGAAAAAAGGTGAATCTCAAATTGCTTATTCAAAAGAGGTCGGAAACCTGCGAATTGTTGAAATTTATCTCATTCCAGGCGAATTTACGGTTCAAATTATGAAAGGTTACATGAAGAAATCTATTGATGTCATTGAATTCGAATTAATTACATCTTTAGTCAGTAACGAACAAATACCTGCTGGTTCCGAAGCAATCAAACTTGACACAGAATATGTTTTCGACACACTGAGTTCGAAAACACCAAAAGAGTTTTTCTTTCTATGCAAGGAATCGGGCTATTACAATTTCGATTTCGAATTAGCAACCGACGAAAAAGTTGCAGATACGAATGTTTCCCTTGAGATTCATAGACTTCCCAATCGCTGGTATCAACAGAACTTCAAAATACCGACACGCAGGATTATCTTCCTTCCCAAAGGATTGAGTAAGATTGTCTTTTCGAGATGGCAGGATAAAGTTATGCCGGTTAAAATCAATTTCAGCAAGGCTGAAGTACTGGAATCAGGTGCTGAGAAGACATTTACAGTTCCCAAAAATGCTGAAAAAGGCTGGCAGATTAAACTTGACAAACTTTCCAGAGTAAATCTTGAGATTTCAGGTAAAAAAGCATCCAGTTTGTACTTCAAAATTATGCAAAACAGTGGTGCAACAAACCTTGAATCAACTTGGGGTAATAAGCGTGTATGCTCAGCCATTCTTGATGCCGGCAATTATTTGGTCAAATTAACAGGTGATTACAGCACGGATGTTACAGATGTTACATTGAAAGCTGACATCAAACCTTTGGACATTAAATCAACCGATGTTGAATTCAAGGGTGAAACAGTTGTAATGAAATCTAACGAACTGAACAATACGCCGATTAAAATGGACCTGTCAGGATATAAAACTTCGAAGTTTGTTTGCATTTCGGTGATAGATAATGCAACTGGTCTGATAATTCCAGATGCTGTTATCAAAATAAAAAGAGATGGTATCCCTGGTGTTAAAGGAAATAGCTACATTAGAACAGAAAGCATGGAGAAAAGTTATCGTCCGTCATTAAATGGAAAAGGTTATATTTACGGCTATTTCCTGCCAGCTATGCACATGCTGAAAATCAATGTTCCTCATAATGATTTGGAAATAAAAATCGAATTCATGCTCGATTCTAGTATAAAAAAACTGGAAAGTGGCAAATTCCACAGCGTCAATATGAGGAAAAACGAAATAATGCTTTTCAAGTTCGAAGTGGAAAGTGCCCGAAAAATGATGTTCGATGCGATATTCCCCGATGCTTTCGGTCAGGTTGAAGTCGCTATCATGCATAATGGATTCCTTCTGGATGATATGAATTCCTGGATGATGAAAAATGGTGTGAATTCACATGGCTTGTTTAGTAAAGGAACATATTATGTCGTTGTTCGCAGAGTGAACAGAAAAGCATGGTCGCCTAATCCTGAAGTTGAAGAACTACCAGTAATAATTAATCTTATAAAGAACCTGACTGACCAGTAATAAATTCTGATATCATTTAAACACCGGCTGCAATCGTAGTCGGTGTTTTTTGTCTTTTCATAGAGCAAAGAAATCAACACATTGTGATAGTAAAATCTTGCTGATTATGTAAAATCAATAAAATGCACGTTCTCACATGCCAGATAAGAATATCGCTGAGGAGTTGACGGAAAAAATGGCAAAAAAGAAGAAATCACTACGGGAAAAACTTCCTTATTCTGAGTACATGATCGATTTGATTGAGCATTTTGCAACGCTTCCGGGTATTGGCGAGAAAAGTGCGGAAAAACTGGCGTATCATATCATGATGACACCTAAAGACGACGCGATGAAGCTTGCCCGGTCGATTGCGAACGTTAAGCAGAAGATGACCGTTTGTGAACAATGCTTTAACCTGACAATTGAAAGTCCTTGCGAGATATGCCGAGATGAATCGCGAGACAGAAGTCTGATATGCGTTGTTGAACAGCCAAAGGATTTATGGGCGATTGAGAAAACCGGACAATACAAGGGTTTGTATCATATTCTGACAGGTAGATTATCGCCTTTGGATGGTGTAACAGCAGATAATCTGACGATAAAACAGCTTGCTATCAGAATTCACGCAAGCCAGGACGAAAAGGACGAAGATGTGATGACGGTAAAGGAAATAATTATCGCTACAAATCCAGATTATGAGGGCGATGGCACAATGCTGGCGGTGAAGGAATCACTTGAGAAATTGCCGGTGAAAATCACGAAAATCGCCCGCGGTTTGCCTACTGGAGGCTCAATTGAGATGTCATCACCAGCAATTCTTACGGAAGCGTTAACTAATCGCAACGCTATCGATTAGTCAATTAACGTGGGTTTTGAAATAATCGCAGGAATTCGTAAACGGGCATTCATCGCACTTGGGTTTTCGCGCGTTGCAGATACGTCTGCCGAAAAGGATAACCCGATGAGAAAAATTCACCCATTCTTTTTTTTGCACAATTTCCATTAGCGATATCTCGATTTTATCAGGAGTTTTCGCGGATTCAGGCACAATTCCCCATCGGTGAACAATGCGCGCGACATGCGTATCAACTGCAATGCCCTCAAGGATTTTGTAGCCGTTGCCCAGAATAATCACAGAACTTTTGCGCCCGATACCCGGTAAAGTTACTATATCTTTGAAATCGCGAGGTACGATACCGTTGAAGCTTGAAATAATGCGACAAGCAGAAGCGATGATGTTTTTTGCTTTGTTCCGGAAAAGCCCGATTGTTTTGATAATATTCTCAACATCTGCCTGCTTAGCCCTCGCAAGTGCTGCAAAATCAGGATATTTCTTGAACAACGCTGGTGTAATCTTGTTCACACTTTTATCTGTTGTCTGAGCGGAAAGAAGGGTTGAAACAAAAAGCTGATACATGTTTACAAAATCAAGCTCGCATTCAGCTTCTGGGTACATTTCGATAAGCTCTTTATAAATCACTCCAAGTTTCTTTTTCATCTCATTCTTATTCATTTATCAACCTATAAGGGTTATTCTGAATTAATAGTTTCATATAAATGAAAGGTTTTATATAATATATTTACTTTCAATAGCCCTAAAATAGTTTTAGTGACAAAACTCGATTCTCATCACCCCCGCCAAACTGACTAAGGAATAATATGAGATTTTTCATAACCGTTTTGCTTCTCATTGGTGTTGTAATTGCTCTATTTTACTTTGTAATACTGCCGATAATAACAACAGATAATCCAGAAGATACCACTAATGTGCCTAAACCACCTGTAAAGCCTAACAACATACCTAATGAAACTGATGGACCGCAAACTGAACCTGACAACGGAAAACCATTAAACGGAAATCCGACAAATGAAACTGCTAATGGCAATTCAAATGGCAATGCATATATTGATCCATCGTGTGAAGAGCTAAAAATTCCGGAACTCGGTCCTGAAATGCGCGAATTCGAAAAGAACTATCCAGAAAAATGGCGCAATCCAACAGATGAGTCCGAAATGCTTCTTGTTCGAGCAGGAACATTCATCAGAGGGTCAAATATGGACAGAAATCGTGGAGTTGAAAAGCCTGAGATGAAGATTTACGTTTCCAGTTTTTACGTGGACAATTACCCAATAACATATAAGCAATTTCGGAAATTTATTAACGACGACGGATATAAAAAACCTAAATTTTGGAGTGAAGAAGGCTGGTTATTCAAGAAAAGTGGAAAATTGACAAAACCAGCATTTTGGGATGAGAATATGGACAACGATAATCCTGTCGTTGGTGTTTCCTGGTTCGAAGCGGAAGCATACTGTCGCTGGTCCGGCAAAAAACTCCTCTCAGAAGTCGAATGGGAAAAAGCAGCACGCGGATATTACGGCAAAAAATATCCCTGGGGTGATAAATGGGTTGATGAATCATGCAATTGGAAAGATATTGACCCGAACAGTTCTTTCGGCTTTGACAAAGGATTTATTGACGGATTTGCCAAGCTTGCGCCTGTTTATCAGTATAAGAAATATAAATCACCTTTTGGCGCATACCAGATGAGTGGAAACGTCTGGGAATGGGTTCTTGATTATTGGAATACAGATTTTTTCAAGAAAACAGTCGCTAATGATAAAAAGTTGCGTAAAGACCCGTTGAATTCAGACAAGAACGAATCCAGACCCTTTCGAGTTATCAAGGGTGGCAGCTATGGTACAGGAAAGGATTTTTGTGAACCATCGTGGCGAAACGGGAATCATCCGGAGCGTAGAGCGAGTACCTATGGATTTCGATGCGGCAAACGCGCTGACCTGGTTTATGACGAATACCTGAAAAGTCTTGTACCTGAAGATTCTCCTGATGACAGCGACAATTAATCGGTATTAACTTTCACAGACTCGGTTTTAAGTAATTTTGTCTTACTTTTCATCAATTTTTTACTGGTGTTTGGGTGATACAGATAAGGTTTCTTTCATAATCGGGCATATGCGGCAATTTGAAGGGCAAAACTTCGTACTGGAATTTGTCGAATGAATCAAGTTCGGTTTTAATTTTATCGGGATTGGCAGCGAAAATGAATGCTTGTCCTTTCGGCTTCATACATATGCTGACTACCTTGATAATCTTTTCTGTTTTCCCAAACGCCTGAAAAACCAAAGTCTCAAACCTCTGTTTAATCTCGTTGGCGTTAATCTGCATTAAATTAACATTCTTAAGCTGAAGCATTTCAACAACTTCACGCAGGAAATTTATTTTCTTGGCTTTGCTGTCAACAAGGAAGAATTTTGCGTCAGGCAGTAAAATACTCCAGAGGATTCCCGGTAAACCCGCGCCCGTGCCGATGTCCGCAATTTCAAGGTTCGCAGCTTTAACATTGCTGCTATCGAACTTTTCTTTAAACGTACAAAATGCACCCAGAGAATTTATAAGATTTAGCTTAACTGACCTGTCTTCTTCTTTATGCCCGGTAAGATTATGCACCGAATTCTGTTTCATCAGATGGTCATGGTATTTCTCAAGTTTGTCAACTGCATCATCTGTAATCTTCAATCCGAGTTCATCTATTGCGGATTGCAATATTTGCTTGTTTTCTTTTTGCATTATTTACTGGTCTCCAATTTTTCCGATGTCGCAATTTCAGGATGCCAAAGCGGAGTCTTCGCATTTTTGCTCATGCTATCAATAAATTTTTCCCTTACTTCTTCGTCCATCAAATCTGTGCCGACTAAGTAAATTGCTTTTGCATTCAAGTATTGAGCAAGTGTATCGAGGATTCTCGGCGAGATTTTCGAAGGTTTGGCAATTGGAACGATAATTACATCAACATCAGGCATGTATCGCACATCATTGCTTGGAGAACCGGGATATTTCTTGTTCTTTGTTTGAAGTTCAGTTAAATCTTTTCTAGATTTTACACCTTTTGGGAGAATATTGTTGTCAATTGGACCTGTGTACCAGATTTTGTAGCTTTTGTACTTGTCTTTCGCACTTTTGAGTTCCAGCATATAACCGATGCCTTTACGCCATTTCTCAAATCCTGAAACTCCGGAAACATAAGAAGGAGTTGCCACAATCTTGAGATTATCGATATTTATGCTTGTGTTTGGTTCAACGAACTGCTGAAATTTTGAGAAAGGTTTTATGTGGGAAATTGTTTCAGGTAGGTAAATCCTTGAGTACCCGTCGTTTATAAAATTAATATCTGAGGATGAGAAAAAATTCTCATAATTGTTTGAAATGCAGATGAAATCAGCACCATAACGCATTTCCTTCGTAATTCCCGAAGGATTGAGCCAAATATAACTTAATTTGTCTTCATGCTGCTCAATCATCGGCTTATCAACATCTTTTTTCCACATTGTGTGCTTGATGCTGTAATCATAAGTGATGAGTACCGAAAACTTGCCAGTCCAGAAAATGTGCGTATTTATGAAATCTTTTATTTCAGAATCCATGGCGACTCTGTTGTCGTCAACGGGCATAATTTCACCGTCTGACTGTGCTGGTATCACCAATCTTTCAACAACAGGTTTCTCTTTTTCAACAATTGGTGCTTCAGGAATTACGACAGGTTGTTCTTCTTTTGGAATTTCTCTGCATCCTGAAATAACGAGCAAAATCATCAAAACACATAATATTAACAATGAATGAATATCTTTCATGGTTAACCTTGGTATAGAGTAAGTAAATTAGATTTCAATTGGGCATATATTTTAATATCATAAGAATAAGCAAATATGAAGGGTTTAATGAAAGAATTAGAATAAACTTCATATAAAAACAGTATTTAATAAACAGAGCAAATATTATAATCAGATAAATTATCGAAAGGATGCAAGTATGTATGATGATTTCAAGCAGGAATATGAGAAGCTTAAACTTGCATTAACTCAGGAAGAGTTTGAGAAAGCGGAAATGGTTCTGCTTATGATTCTCCAGAAGAATCCGAATCTGCCTGAAGCGAAATTACATCTTGAAAAAGTGCGCGGTAAACTTGGAAGTATTTCGAATTATGAATTCCGTGTGAAAGCGTTTCTTGATCAGAAAGATTATCATAACGCAGAAATAATTATCAAGGAAGCCTCGGAAAAATTCGAGCAAAACGCCAAAATTATGGCGTTAATCGAGTATTACAATAAGAGAGTGGAGAAAATCGCGCAACAACTTACTCAGTCAGAAAAAAAAGATACACCAAAAGATGAAGATAACCTGATGTTTGAAGACCTGCCAGGGCTTGAAACACTTGAAATTCCAATAGATAGCGTTAAACAAAATGATGATGAAAGTCCCTGGGCGAAAACCAACGGACAATCACCTGCTGCAAAGTTTGAGCCTATTAAAAAGGAAAATCAAGAATTTAACAAAATATCAACTGATGCACCTATTGACGAGCAAGTTGATGTTGGTCACAAGCCTTCACCTGGCATTGCACCAGCTGACAAAATCGGAAAACTTGAATCACCTCGAGAAACAATCAAAAAATTGCGCGAGGAATCCAGAAGAGAACTTCCTACGATGAGAAGCGAGGAAATGGCAGAGGACAGAGATGTTCGCGAAGAAACTGGAATTTCCGATGATTTTATGAAAAAACAGGCTTTACTCGCATACAAAACCTCATTTGTCGGCAGACGGAAAACCAAGGAAAGTATTCTTGATAATCCGGTTTTTGGCAGTGGTTTAATTGTTCTTGTTGGAGCGATTGTAATACTGCCTTTGATTGCTGCTTTCATTTACATTTATCAGGCTGCCACTGCAAATGTTGATGTTCCAGTACAATCCACGCCAAAATGGGATGCAGTTGAGCTTCAAACTGAAAAATATTCAATTTACAAAGAAAAATTTGAAAGACTTGCTCAAGGAAACCTCTTTGGCTATGAGCTTGATCTTTTTGTGGACAAAATTACTCAGCTAAAAGACGTGCCAGTAAAGGTTCTAGAAACATATTGCTCAATCTTTAAGATATACGAGAAAAGACTTTCTACAGAACAAACTGAGAAAGTCGATAGCTGGCGAAATGTAAGCCGAATACATCTTGGATTAAAAACTCCCATATCAACCGACCAATTGAATTCGATGGTATGGAAGCCTGATGATATGCAGTTTGATGTACCTACACTTGAATCAAATTCCTTTAAGATTTCTTTTTTCGGAGTCCTTTTCGGCATATTACCGGGACTAATACTTGGGTTGGCACTTGCTAGAGGTAGAATTCCCTTTATTAACCGAATTTTTGATGCCTTCTGGGAATACTGGTTTGCGACACCGTCAATTGCGATTTTATTTATTGGAACGTGGGTTTTTAAGGATTCTTACATCAATTCTGAGTCCGCTTATGGTTTTGTGAGTTTGTTGATGGGATTGATGATTGCTCCTCATATTGCGTTTTACATTCAGCAGGGATTCGAAAATATACGAAAGAAAACGCTAATAACAGAATTTATCCTCAGTGTTTTGATAATTCTTAGCGCAGTAGCCATTGGAGTTGCAAGATTGCTTGGTGAAGCTGTATTAACCCTTGGTCTCATTAGTACCGTTGAAGGAAATGCTCATTTTGCACAAAGTATTCATAGTTTTGCAGCACCAATATTCCAAAGTCTATGCAATATATTACCTGGTTCATTCCTAATTTTCGGGGAGGATTTTATACCGGAATCTGGTGTTTTTTACAATCAAAGCGTAAGCATGATTCTAACGTATAAGATTTTTCTGTTTTCGTTCGTTCTATCGTTGATTGGGCAGGGAATGCAGATTTTGGTTGCGTATATGGGTTTGAAGAGCGACGTAGCAGCAGAGAAGACTTCACTGCATCAGTTCAGAATGTTCTCAAAGTCTAATCTAATATTCGTTTTTCTCGGATTGGCACTTGTTATCATTATGATTGTAGTTTTTGCTAACGGACAAGGGGAAATCGATCCTTTGAAAACTGAGAAATGGTCGCAGGAAGTCAACAAAGAATCAATTGGACAGGCTGTTAGTGATACATTCATTATATCTGCTTTCACCGGTGTTATCGCACTATTTATCGGCTTGATTCCCGTTCTGTTGGTTTCATTGCTTATCAGAGACAGGTTGCACAAGGCATCAATCGAAGCATTACTGCGAATTCCACTTGGGATTTCACCTCTGGTTGTGGTTGTAATTGCAATTGAGATATTAAACAGGATGAATGCAGTTCCAAACCAGACAAATATGATATTTATTACATCGCTGATTGTTGCACCAGTTGCATGGAGCGTTTTATTCCGAACTTTCGATAGGTTTAACGGTGCTCCTTATGTCAAGCCCAACGAAGTGAGTACACCATCAAAGAAATTGTTTGTATTTCTGGCGCGTGTTTTAAGTTTTGTATCGGTTTCCTTCTTCCTTATGGCTTTGTCAATGGGAATTCTTGAGATTTTTATAGGATTCAAATCAGGTAATAGTCTTGTGTATCAGTTATTCTTGATGATTCGAGACAATTATCAGAATCCAGCCACTGTAATAATCTTCAAGACGTATATGTCTCTTATGTTGAAATTCATCGGAGCAAGCTTATTATTCAAGATTCTCA
>JAIOTL010000427.1 GCA_021106775.1 Planctomycetota bacterium
AAATATCCTCTTTTATGTCCTTGATTTTCTCTTCCCACGAGCTGAGTGTCATTTCACGTTCTTCTGTCTCAAGAATCAGTGTTTTCTTCTCAAGTTCTGACTCCTCAGGCGTTGTATCATCGGTTTCATCGGAATTATCGGGAATATCATCCTGTTGTGCATAGGTGTTTCCACAAATCAGCATTAATATAAATAGAAGAATAATCGGTGAACCAGCAAGGTTTCGGTAGTACATAAATCCGAATAGTAAAGGTTGACTCTCAAAATTTTGACGACATTTATACGTTATTCGTGAATAATTGAAAACAACTGTTATGTTTATATTGGATTTGTTTTGTTAATCAAACGAATCAGCTATAAGTTCGAAATCGCAAATTTATCTAATAAATTCACGACTAATTCTCAGGTTATCACTCATGATAGTACGGTATTTTACTTTTAAGCTTGAAGATTCGCTCCTGCAGAAACTTGCGCGACTGTATTTTGCCGATATTGAACAGATGGTGGTGCCAGCAGGTCTATTGTATTCAATCTGCGAGAAAAAAGATGAACCTGCAACAAATGTTTCCGATTGCATTGCAGTATCACTTTTGCCTGATAACTCTGATTTCGATACCGATTTTTTTGCTGATTTTGAGTATATTGAAATGCATGAGAATTTATCGCCTTTCAAAGTTCTTGAGAGGAAATGTTCTTTCCAAAACTTGATTATCACGACGGTTACCCCCTGGAATGCGCGAATTGAACGCACTTTAATCGCGTTCGAGCAGAAGAATTTCGAAGCGATTGCCGAATTGCTCTACAAAAGTCTTGCATGGGACGAGTTTTCGACATTGCCCGTCGCTTTCCTTCATCTTTCAAAGCAATATCAGCCCAGAATGTTTGCCACCCACGAGCTTGTCTGCATTCTTCTTGGGCGTGACCCTACAAATCTGCTTAAATTGCCTGAAGTGCAAAATGTAAGTGTAAAAAGATATTTTGAACGGGAATCGAAGCAATACGAAGGGATTTTCGTATATGCAGGTGAGAAACCGTTGCTTCTGGAGGTTTTAGCAGAACAATTTGTGCATCCTGATGAAATCACATTTGTAGGGAATGCGAAACCGCCAATATCCATCAAAACGAAGCAATTTCAGTCGATGAAGAATTTAATAAAGTTTGAACTACCAGAAATTCAGCAACCGGAAGTTATCAGGGACATTAAAATTGATATTGAGGTCAAATTCCAGATTTATATCGATGCTGAACCTGACGACAGAATCGATTATGAATACATCGCTTTCTCTCAGAAAACACTGAGAACAATTTATGACGACCTGCAGAATTTGATTTCGCTGAAAACGCATGAAACTGAGGCTTCAACGCAATTAAGGTTCATCGCATATAAAATTTCCGTTGCTGACGATATTTTTATTTTCAATCGAAATTTTATCAATTTACTCAGGCAAAATTTTCCTGAGCTATTAAATTCAGCACTTCACTTTAGAGCGATTTCTGAAAAAATTCTTGCGCCACATATCATGCAGTTTAGTCCAAAACCAGAGCCAGATTGGTTTGACGAAGAATTTCAGAGCAAATCCGCCAGCTCAAACAAGATTCTGATGCTGCCAGATGAAAACTTAATCAATGTATTCTTCGAGTTTCGCACGAAAAAATGGCACAAAATTCCAAATAAAATGCACCAGACCTTAAAAAGTATAAACCTGCTAGTAATTGATGAAAATTGGCAATCCTTCAAAAACCTGATGTATCTACTCAATCCAAAACTTGGAAAAATCATTACTGAACAGCAAAATTCCGCCTTCGATAAAATTGTTCCAACAAAGTATTCACCGGAAAACTGATATTTCAAGCAAAGTGAATTATTCAATGATTGCGAGGGGCCATGCGGAAAATCCAGGTTCATCATTCTCAAAATCGATTTTTTCAATGAAATCATCCAGCACACCACCGCCAAGGTCAATTGCCATTGCTGCAGTGCTAAACCAAGTTCTAAACGTAAGCCAAGGTTCATCTTTCAGTTGTTTTCCAAGCCAACCCGCACGGTGATGCAGTAAAACCAGCGGTATGAGTGTATAAATCATCTGACGCAGATAATACCCATCCTCAGCAAGCATAAGTTTGAACTGCTTGGTTTCAGTTTGCGCAACAGAATAAGCAACTCGCTTACCTTCTTTTGTGCGCCAGATAATTGCGTCATATCCGTCCATTGTCCATTCTGCAAGATTTGTGCCCCAATGCCAGCTAAAATCAATCTCCTTGAACTCCTCTTCAAAGCGCGACACAAGCCAAGGAATATCCGCAGGTTTAACCGGACAGGGAACAAGCGAAATTTCGGGTTCAGGTAACTTCTCAGTATCAACTGTACCCTTAGACAGACCGTAACATCGTTTATAACCAACGCGAGGATAATATTCTGGATGCCCCAGAAGATAACAAAGAGCAAAACCATCCGCAGCACCAAGTGCATGACCGAACTTCAACATTTCCCTACCGATTCCCATTTTCTGATAGTCTGGAACCACTGAAACAGGTGCAGCTTCAAGTGCCTGCACAAACTTACCGCGAAGTCTTATCCTGCAGGGAGAAAACAGAATATGACCGACAATTTTCTCATTAACACAAGCTACTACAGAATATTTTCGGCTGAAAGCGTGATAATTTCTGCGCATTACTTCGACGATGTTTGCTTCTGCTGCTTCTCCGAATGCTTTGAAAGTTGCTTCGGTAATTCCGTCTTCATCACCGATTCTTTCAGAGCGGACAATTAAATTCTCAATCTGCATTTTATCCTCATTTTTTTATCAATATTGACAGAGATAGATTACCATTTACAGCATTTTATTCAATAGATTGATTATTCGATACCTTGTTCTGCGAGCCAGCGTTCTGCGTCAATTGCTGCCATGCAACCTGTTCCCGCCGCAGTGATTGCTTGCCGATATCGTGAATCCATGACATCACCGCAAGCGAAAACACCGTCAACATTTGTGTATGTCAACCCGGGCTTAACTTGGATGTATCCTACGTCATCAAGCGCAATCTGCCCTTTGAAAATCTCAGTATTCGGCGTGTGTCCAATTGCCATGAAAACGCCGGCAACCTTTTTATCCGTTATTTCACCTGTTTTTACGTTCTTGATTTTCACACCCTCAACACGCTTTTCACCGTAAATCTCATCAAGCACAGAATCCCAGACCATCACAACTTTCTCATGACCAGTTAGACGCTGACGCATGATTTTACTTGCCCGAAGCTCATCACGACGATGTACAACATAAACTTTCGATGCGAATTTCGTTAAAAACAACGCTTCCTCAGCTGCAGTGTCACCACCGCCAACTACGATTAATTCCTGATTCCTGAATATCGGCATTGCTCCATCACACGTCGCACACGCAGACACTCCGCGATTCTGAAGCGTCGATTCACCCTCAACATCCAGCCATCTTGCCCTTGCGCCAGTTGCAATTATCACTGATTCCGCCTTAAATTCTTTCATATCCGTCCAGACAGTGAAGGGGCGTGTGCTGAAATCAACCTTGTGAACATCAGCAAACTCAATCATTTCCGTGCTAAAACGCTTCGCCTGCTTTTTGAATAACGCAACCAACTCTTTGCCGTCAACTCCTTGCGGAAAACCGGGGAAATTCTCGACCTCCGTGGTGATTGTAAGCTGACCACCCGGCGAACCACCTGCTGTCAATCCTTCGATTAGCACGGGCTGAAGTTCTGCGCGAGATGCGTAAATCGCAGCAGTCATTCCCGCGGGACCTGAGCCGATTATTAAGATTTTTTTTACATCACTCATTGTTCCTCCTCGATTATTTATGATGCTGAACGTTAGTTATTCTTTATAAATTCCCAAACAGATACGCAAAATGGAATTAATGCGAAATATCTATATGTGTCCAGATATTTTCAAAAAAATACACAGTATCTTCAAACAAAGGTGAAAGCCTTAAAATTTCATCGACGCAAAGCCAGCGAAATTCGTCGACTTCAGAGGGTTCAGGAACACCTTCGCCGGAATCCCAGCGTGTCAGCCACCAATGCAGTAAATAATCATTCTTTGATGTCTGGCACTGCCAGAGTTCTTTTATAGGCGACACTTGCAGACCGACTTCTTCTTTGACTTCGCGTATGACAGCATCAAGAATGCTCTCACCTGCATCAACAGCGCCTGTAACAGGTGTCCAGAATCCTGCACCCAGGTCTTCTTTCGCGCGTTTTATCATCAGAATCTTGTCATCTCGCAGAATCAACGCGCAAATTGCAGGTTTTAGTTTGTTTTTATCTGTATCATCAAGATAATATTTGTTCATTGTTGCTCTATAAAACGATATTAATTAATGTATATCATATTCACAGAACTTCAACACGGATGGAAAATGATACTGCTTTTTCTCGATGACTTA
>JAIOTL010000284.1 GCA_021106775.1 Planctomycetota bacterium
AAAGCCTGCCTGGTCTCGCTTGGAATCCCTGTTAACGCATCCTCAACACGAAGCACAATTTCCTTGCATGCAGTGGTAGTGTCCATGTCAGAGCCCCAAACTATCAGAGCTACATCATCTTTACCAACATTGAGAGTCTGTCGAATCTTACGTAAATCATTCTCGGATTTAACATAATCCGGATAATGGTCGGTGTGAAAAGCGTTTGGCATGATGTCAAGACAAGCAATTACGCGCAAACGACCGACAATCTCGTGGAAAAAGGTTTTGCCGGGCTGTGTGCTATGCAGCATCAAGCCTTGTAACCCTCTCAGAACGATTCCCTTGATTTTCCCACGTTTTTCCAACGCTTTTTTGATATGTACGTTTTTTGTTTCGTGCAGTAAATGCGTAAAATCTGCTACTTCGAATGCCAGATTTTCCCTGGTAATTCCACGTTTTGCAAGTACCTCACGAACTTTTAAAAGCGCGACCTGCCTGAATGCTTCGTAATGGGTAAGTGCGGGAATCCATTTCAGCGATGGAACACCTTTAATTTCGATGCGCGTACCACCTCTGGCGGATACGTTCACATCCTGCCTTGTTGCTCCTGGACCTATTCTAACCTTACCTGTTGCACGCAGCAGACGACCGATTATCTCGGCAACTTCCGCGACTTCATTAGGATGACGCATATCAGGGTCAGTAACGACCTCAATCAAAGGCATGCCGAGTCTGTCCGTCTTGAAATATATTGTATGCCCCTCGTCAGAAACTTCCCTGCAAGAATCCTCTTCAATTGAAATCTGCGTGATGCCGATTTCGCGACCATCTTTGTAAGGAATCCAGCCGTTGACCCCGATTATCGAAGTCCTCTGAAAACCCGTGGGAATCGAACCATCCAAATATTGTTTTCTCGAAATATGGAATTCATCAACTATTTCACAGTTCAGAGTAAGACACATCTGAATCGCGACGTCAAGTGCGTCTTCGTTCACGAGAAATGGCGGAGTGTCGTCCATTTCGTAGGTGCAGACACTTTCTGACTTCAATCTATAAATAATATCTTTTTTAGTCTTGAATTCCATTAATGCAGTACCGTCATACTCACCGAGTTCCGAAAGCGTCGGACGCATATGTCTCAGCACCTCAACATCCCACTCATCCGTGCATAAACCAGATGGACACCTGCAGAAAAGCTTTTTATCGGTTAGTGACTGTTGATGAATTTCCAACCCACTCATGAAGCCGATTTCTTTGTATTTTTCATCTGATGCAGGTGTAAACTCCATCTTTCCTCCATATCTAGTTGCTAATGTATATCCTCAGCGTTGTTCGAGGGGACAAAATTGACAAAATTTCTAAGAAGCCTTATACCAATTCGTTCGGATTTTTCAGGTAAAAACTCAATTCCCCATATGTTTTCATAATTGATTATTGCAGGAATGAGAATTTCATTTGATTTTCCCAATAATTTCTGTTTATTACCGCTAAAATTTGAAAATGCAAAAACAGTGCTCAAATCAGCAGTATCAACGTAATCGGTTTGATTTAAGTAAAACATCGCATTCTGCAGCACATTAATCTCTCTAAGCAAATTGAGATGTACTTTCCTGCCGAATTCCCTGTTCGTTTTAAGAGATTTCCAGCCAGCTAAACTTTCAGCATGAATTTTTTCATCAAGTTTCCTAATTTTTCCTGGAATCAGATGCAATCCATCAACAGTTTCTGGCTCAATCTGCTTATTCGAAACATCGTGGGAACTACTAATTGCAACAGAATCATAAAGCACATGTAAACCGTTGTTTATCGCTAGTATTGGTGTCTTTTTGGTAAAAGTGCTTGTGATGAACTTGTCAAGCGTACTTTTTTCGAGGAAATTTAAGTACTCAGAAGCTTTAATGCCCGCATAGATGATTAGTTTATCGATTTGCTCATCAGGAGGTGTGTTAATCAGTGTATATTCACCACCAGCACGTTTTATCGCGGATGCAAGATTTCGAATATGTCCCGAATCGTAATCAATAATCCCAATCATCAGCAATCCAATGTAAAAATTAATGGGTTAGCATAATATTATAATCTAAAAAACCTATGAATTTTTTCAAAAGCATAACAAAACAGTCTCCATTTTTTTCATTCTTCGAGTAAATGTATACAATTTTCAATATCATTTTGAATAATGCTCAGATTAATGAGTATGGTTGAACATCGCTTGTTGACCGAAAATCATCTTTGGGTAAATGACACATCGAGCATAACGCGAAGGTCAACTTTTTTCATGTTAAATGAAGTGATATTCACTGTACGCGCAACCGCTGCCAGTGCCTTCTGCTTGCGTGCTTCCTCTGCAAGTTCCTTCATCGTCTTTATCATTAAAACATTGATAACCCAGATTACTGCTACCAGAACCACAATCACAATCACCATTGTTATCGGGTTTTTCATTACAGCTTCAAAATCTTTTTGAAACACTTCAACACCAACCGCCAGAAATAAATTACCGATTATTGAGCCGAGAATGATTCCAATTAGTGTTTTGATTTTTTTCATTCCGAGAACACTGGAAAATACAACTCCACCCATTGCTCCGGTTCCCTGAAATGGCAATGCGACAAACGCAATAAGTGTTCCAAACGATAATTTTCGTACAATAGGCCATTTCTCAAACATTCTCTGTACTGCAAGCTGAATCTGTTCAAGTTTCTTTCGAACAAACTTTATTCTTCTGACAATATCAACGTTGTACAGAAACGCGATTCCCAGAGACCATTCGATATACATAACCGAAAACATAATCTTGTACGACGTGATGCTTATGCTTTCCGGTATTGACAAGGATACACGTAATTTCTCAGGTGCCAGGGCGAAAAGAATTACGAATTTTCCACCGCCAGCAAGAGATACACCAAACATTCCTAGATAAAAACTCGTCAATTCAATGCTGAAAATCAAAATAATCGCCAAAAGAATCAAACCCACCAGAATTGGACCCACAAGCGCAATCCAATTAATCCCTGGCATTGTTTCATTATGTAACAATGCATTTGAATGCGATTTTGTACTGCTCATTCTGCATCCTTTGAGTTTCAATCAATTAAAGCATGAATGATTAATGTCCTCAAGTAAAAATACATTGGGATTTTCATCGGTTTAATAAATTTCCATTGCATTATCAGAAATGAACCGGTTTCAGTTGCCAGGTTACAAATTATCATTGTTTTAAGGACAGAAATTGTTTTAATATCCATAAATATAAATGCTGAGGACAGAATGACAGATAAGTTCAAGGACGATGACAAACGAAAAAAACAGCTTCCAAAAAGTTTCGAAGATGCTGAACTTAAAAAGAATAAGATTGCTCGAAATTCTGAAAGAAACCCTATAATCAACTCAATTAACACTAAGAATGCATCTAAAAACAGTCCCGAAGATAACGAAGAAAACAATGTTCAGACGCAAACTACGGATATTAATGCAGAAATTGATGGTGATTTGAAGTACGGCACGATTGTTAGGTTTAGCGCACTTCGATATTATGGACTATTTATAACCGACTTTTCAGATATGAAAATCGGCGACCTTGTCGTTGTGGAATCGCATCGAGGGATTGAGATGGGGCTTGTCAGACAAGGCTCGAAACCGGTAGAAGATTTCAAGCTTTCTGACGATTATCAAGATGATGAATCAGGATTACTTCACAAATTAGAAGGTAAAGTTGTCAGGAAAGCATCGATAAACGACCTGAAACGCTGGCGTGACATGGTTCGCGACGATCTTAGTTCACATTTTGAATTCTGCCATAAACAAATTCAACATCGAAGCCTACCGATGAAGTTGATTGCAGTGGAAATCATCTTCAGCTCTGATAAAATCATCTTTTATTTCTCGGCAGCGGGACGAGTAGATTTCAGAGAACTTGTGAAAGATTTGGCGCGAGAATTTCGTGTACGCATCGAGCTCAGGCAGATTGGTGCCCGTGATGAAGCGAAACTCCTTGGTGATTTGGGCATGTGTGGCAGAGCACAATGTTGTCGTCAACATTTGTGGTATTTTGACCCAATAACGATGAAAATGGCGAAGAATCAGCAGACAACGCTTGACCCTACAAAGATTTCGGGCATTTGTGGCAGACTCAAATGCTGTCTAAACTTTGAGGATAATTTCTATTCAAACCTCAAGAAAAGCCTGCCTCGCGTCGGGCTTGACTGCGAATTAACAATCGATACAAGACTATTGAAGACCGGCATGACAGTTCGTGTGCTTAACCATCGGGTGCTTTCAAACATGGTTCAGGTCGAGTATTTCACCAACGATAACCGTACACTTGAGTGGGTGGAAAAAGATTCGCTTAAATGGTCTAAGCCAGAAAGTCTCTACGACTTCGACGAAAATGTCTCCTCACATACAGATTAATTTGCTTATCAAAAGGTTTTTTTCGAATTGAAATAATAATCTGTTGGAAAATATTGAAAATTCGCAGATTAATTTTGTTATAACTTTCATCGCTTAAAAGTATAATTCTTAGCAACCACTTCTATTTTTAGGAGAAAATCATGGCAAGAACTGCACAATGTCCAAATTGTCACGCGGAATTCGATGTTACTGATTATAATCCCGGTGACCAATTTCAATGCCCTGATTGCAATGCGATTGTTACTGTACCGAAAAAACCTGCATCAGCTGTAAAAAAATTAACTATCGGTGATAGAACGCGAATAGGTTCTGGAATTAAGAAAAAAAGCATACAACAAAGACCTGCTAGGCCGCGGAGTGATGGTGCACAACGAAGAAGACAAAGACCACCAAACCAAAGACCAGCACAACGACCAGCACAACGACCGGCAAGTCGACCTGCACAAAGACCAGCAGCCAAAAGACCTGTAGCCCGAAAAACATATGATGATTTCGGTGAAGAAGAGGATTATCAGGTCAAACCAACATCTGACAAAAAGAAAACCGTCTTGATAATCAGTGGGCTTGTGGTAATTGCATTAGTACTGGTGGTTACACTTTGGTGGATTAATCAAGATGCTGGTAATGAAAATATTAAAGATGATGACAACATAGCTGACGATGAAAAACTTAAGAAAGATCCTGCAGAAGCTGCAAAAAAAGATGCTGATACTTCTGAAGATACCGAAAAAAAAGACAATGACGAAGAAATTCCCGACACCTC
>JAIOTL010000237.1 GCA_021106775.1 Planctomycetota bacterium
CGTTCTTTGCAAGCGGGTCGAATTTATGTGCTTCGAAACCGGCGGAAATCAGAATAAATTCGGGATTATCCCTGCGATCCCCAGGAAAATGCCGCTATTTGAAGGCCGTAAAAAATTCTTGCTCGCCTGCACCCGCATTAATGGAAAAATTCAGTTATAATTCTGCCCGGCACCAATCCCGGTATCAGTTTTCGCGCCTGTTCCGGGATAAAACGGATACTGATGCAAACTTATGTACATCACACTCGGGTCTTCATAAAAACTGTGTTCTGTGCCGTTACCGTGATGCACATCCCAATCCAGAATCAAAACTTTCTCGATGCCATGCACCTGCTGTAAATATTTCGCAGTAATCGCAACATTGTTAAAAATACAAAAACCTTTGGAATAACTGCGCTCTGCATGATGCCCAGGCGGTCGAACCGAGCAGAACGCGCGTTTATAATCGCCAGCAATGATTTTGTCCGCACAGGTTATGCCCGCACCGGCAGCAAAATACGCAGCTTCCGCAGAATCCTTCGAAACACTGGTATCAATGTCAAGCGAAATATCCCCATTCTCAATCCTCTGCAACGCTGAATCGATGTACTTCTCATCATGAATCCTCAAAATGTCAGCTTTTTCGGCTTTTCTCGGCACAATAACATCAATCTGCTCATTCAACTCGGATTTTGCAACCCATGAATTTATCGCTAAAAGCCGGTTAAAATTCTCAGGATGTGCTCCTGTGTCATGTTTGAGAAAAATCTCGTCATAAGCAAAAAGCAGGTGTTCCATAATCCCTCGCAAAATCTTTTGTCATATAATTGACTTTTTCACCAGTCAGAGAAACAAAACTATTGATAAATTAGCATTTTAAGCTATGATTCGATTTTCAATTCTAACATTTTTCGCGGATTTTTTAGGTGAGATATGAAACCTCAGGGGAAAAAAAAGTCATATTGCCCGTTTTGCAAAGCTAAGCTTTCGTTTTTCAACGGTGAATTCACAAAATTGATTGGCTCTCTCGAATCTAAGTATTTCCAGGTCGAGGGCATGTTTTATCTCCCATCTGCGCTTGGAAAATACGGTGTGATTTTGCCAGAAGGCATGTCAATCAAAGAAGGTGCCAGGGTTGAATTCCTCTGCCCCACCTGCAGAAAGAACTTGACGACATCCTTTAATGAAGACCTTGCATTCATGAAGGTTGTAGATGAGAGGCAGGCGGAATTTATTGTAATTTTCAATAAAATTTACGGCAAACATGCAACCTATGTCATCGATTATCATAAAAAATCACTCAGTCAGAAATATGGTCCCGATGCTGAGGAAATATCTGATGATGAATTCGAAAAAGACCTGAATTTTTTCGGCTCATAATTCCCGATTATTTTTCTTCGGTTTCCTTGAGTTCTTTCAACTTTGCTTTTACCAGTTCTTGAAACGCTTTTTCAGCAAGCTCGAATTCAAGTTCAATTTCCTTGAGTTTTGCCTTCATCTCGGTAATTTTAACTTTTTCAAGCTCGATTTCTTCGCTTGTCATATCAAGTATTTTTTTCGCCAATTCGCTTAGACGCGTACGAATTTCTTTGCTTGCCTTATTTTTCTTCTCACGCAATTCATTCATCTTCTTGAATTCATCAGTACCTTTCAGACTTTCCTCAACTTTTTTCAAGTGTTCATAACGTTTCTTTGTATATTCCTTCCTCTTCGCCTGCTGTTCCTCCCATTTCTTCTTATATTCCGGGTCGGTTTTCAGACGCTCAACATGCGAACGTTCAGCTTCTTCCTTTTTCCGCTTCATAAATTCAATATATTTCGGGAACTCCTTGATTTTTTCCTTAAAAAGCTTCATCGCTTCGACCAATTCCTTCTTTGCTTCATCCGCTTGTTTCTTAAGCTCGTCAAGCTTCTTTTGCAACTCAAGAATCTTTTGATATGCTGGATCATCCTTGAACAACTCCTTCAGTTCTTCAATCTCCCCGACCTTCTTCTCACGTTTAACCTTATCTTTCGCGGTTTTATCACCCTTTGCTGGCGCATCCTGGGCAAAAACCGCTGTTGTCATCGAAAAAACAAGCATAAATGCAAAAACCACAACAAGAATTCGTTTCATGATTTGCTCCTTACAAAAAAATACTGACAATGATAATTTACATGAAAAGTTTAAAACCCAAAACCAAATTTATGGTTCTTATTTTTTAACAGAAATGAATAATCCCAAATTATATTTATTTTATCGGGTTGGATGTTTTATACAATCTGAAACTTAAAAAATCAGCAAAGGTGAACAATGAAAAATGATACAGGCAAAAAAGTTGTTGCAATAAAAGACCTCGGAAAACACGAAGGCGAAGAAGTTATGCTGCAAGGCTGGCTCTACAACAAACGTGGCAAAGGGAAACTGATATTTCTCATTTTAAGGGATGGCAGTGGATATGTTCAATGCGTAGCTTTTAAAAACGACCTCAGCGAGGAAGCTTTCGCGGATGCAAAATCGCTTAACCAGGAAGCAAGCATTGAAATAACAGGCAATGTCAAGGCGGATGAACGTGCGCCAGGCGGATATGAAATAAATGTTACAGATTTGAAGGTTTTCCAGAACCCGACAGAGCAATACCCGCTTGCAATCGCAGAAAATGTCCCGAATATCGATAAACTGCTTGATATTAGACATCTGTGGATGCGTTCGAAGAAACCGGCAGCGATTCTCAAAATCCGCCATGAGATTTTGCAGGCACTGCGCGATTTTTTATACAAAAATGATTTTATTTGCGTTGATTCGCCAATGTTTCAGCCCACCGCAGCTGAGGGAACATCCACGCTGTTTGATATTCCGTACTTCGACCTCGGCAACGCCTATCTGTCGCAATCGGGGCAGCTTTACGTCGAAGCACCATGTCACGTTTTCAAGAAAGTTTACACCTTCGGACCGTGCTTCAGAGCAGAAAAATCATACACGCGCAGACATTTGACAGAATTCTGGATGCTTGAACCTGAAATCGCTTTTGCCGACCTCAACGACGTCATGGATTCAACGGAAGCCCTGATTTCATACACAGTCGAGTATGTTTTAGAAAAATGCGCAAAAGAGCTTGAAATCCTTGAACGTGAAGTCTCAATCCTCGAAAAAATAAAAGCCCCATTCCCGCGTATCTCATATCACCAAGCATGCGAGCAAATCATCGAAAAACGCAAAGAACTCATCGAATCTGAGGACGAAGAACTGCGCAAAATCGGCAAAAACGCGATGACCGAAGCTGGCGATGATTTCGGTGCTGCGGATGAAACCGTGCTAGGAATTATTTACGACAAGCCGGTGATGGTTCACAGTTACCCGTGGAAAATCAAGGCTTTTTACATGAAACGAGTGGCTGATAATCCTGAACTCGCAGCATGTGTCGATGTGATTGCTCCTGAAGGTTTCGGCGAGATTGTCGGTGGGAGCGAGCGCGAGGATGATATCGAACAACTTCTGCAAAACATGAAACTGCACGACCTGCCGACAAAACCGTATGAATGGTATCTTGATTTACGCAAATTCGGCGCTGTGCCGCACGGTGGTTACGGTCTCGGGCTTGAAAGATTCATCGCCTGGATTACTGGGACGCATCATGTTCGGGAGTGCAGCGCGTTTCCACGTACAATTAAACGCTTGAATCCGTAAACACACAAATAAAAGATTTTCTGCCCCTGAAGCATGTAAACATGCGTTTCTTTGCGTCCCATTTACAAATTTCACGGAATCTGTCGGTTTCGCAGAGAAAGCATCCCGTGTCATTGCGAGACAGGCAAGCCTGCTTTTTCTTGCGTCCCCATTGCATTTTTCACCGAATTTGTCGGTTTCGCAGAGGTGGGTAAACCCACTTTTCTTTCCGTCCCATTTGTTGTTCACGGAATCAGTTGTTAATTCTGAGATGACGGTAGGACAGGCATCGATTTAGCGATATGTAGCGTTTTGCAGGCACCAGCCAGATAGAATACCCTATACAAACCTATTCATTTGTTATGAAATCGATTAGGCAACAAATATGGACGAACTTCAATCATACAACTGCTTGTATCGTGCTATTAGGCAAATACACACCCACTTGCAGAGATTGACAAGTACCATGCTCGCTTTGACAGGCAAGATGCCTGTCCTACTGATTGACCGCATGCATTGACAGGTAGGATGCCTGTACAATCAGCTGCACATTACTTTTCGTCCGTATTTGTTAAAAAACTGTCCATTTTGGTTAATTATTTTTACTATTTTTGCATAATAATATTTTATCGTTCGCTTTTCTTGGTGTTTTCTGCTTATAATTACAATATAGGCAAATTTCGCAAATTCGGAGAAAAAAATGCCAGCATCTCAAATGTTTCGTCAGAGTACTAAAAAATCTATGAAAGATTTTGAGACTAGAAGAAACGTCTACAAAACGCAGATGAACGCGCTCAGATCAGTTGTATCGGCACAGCTTTTGGGAGTTGAGATTGGCGTAAATTCCGGTCGGGTTATCAGAAAAGCCAGTATTGAGCTTGGCTCTGCACCTTGTACGGAAATTCGCACCCTTGGTATTGATGGAATTCGTGAGGATTATGTCGGTTCCGCAACGACACTTCCTTTTTGGAAACAAACTTTTGATTATGCGGTGATTCCATCGACCATCAGTTTTGTTGATGACATAGAGGAAATTTTCTCGGAAGCTCATCGAATTCTCAAGGATGCCGGGGAAATTATAGTCGGTTTCATCGATGCGAACACCGAGTTTGGAGCAAATTATCTCATCAACAAATACAACCGTGAGTTTTACCTTGACGCGTATCTTTATTCTTGTGAGCAGGTACTTCAGCTTCTCTCTGACACTGGTTTCGCTGGTCACGAAGTTTACCAGACAATATTCGGCAATTTCGATGATATTACCCATGTTCAGGACTGCAAAAACGGTCATGGCGAGGGTGCATTCGTAATTATCAAAGCAAAAAAACAGTAAAAGTGAAAATTGTCGAGTGTTTGTATTATAATTGCTAATATCCCTATGTTCTGAATTCAATAATGAAAAAAGCTTGAGAATTGAGGCAATCGGTATAAACTTATGAAAATTCAACTCCAGCGATAAATTCATGACAAAAAACGATTTTCACATTCCGGTACTTTGCGATACTGTCGTTCAACAGCTAAAACCTGAATCAGGTGAGACTCTGCTTGATGTTACATTCGGCAGAGGTGGGCATACGCGGAAAATCCTTGAATTAATCGCTCCTTCCGGGATTGCATATGCGACAGATGCAGACCCTGAGGCGATTGAATTCGCTAAAAACAATCAACAGCAGTTTGA
>JAIOTL010000201.1 GCA_021106775.1 Planctomycetota bacterium
CGCGCGTTGGACGTCGTTTCATGTGCGTCAGCTTACGAAATCGATTCAGGAAGCGATTCTGAAACGCGGGTTCTCGCTGATTGAGGTTATCAGCCAATGCACCACGCTTTATGCCCGAAAAAACAAACTTGGCGATGGGCTTGACCTGATGAAGTTCTACAAAAACAACTCGAAAGTGGACCACAAAGCGAATTTTGACGATTTGGTGATTAATTTTCAGGAGCAGATAATCTGCGGTAAATTTGTCGACCGCGAAGCACTGTCATATATTGACCGATATAATGAACATATGCAGGAAATGTTCGGCACAAAATTCACCAATTATCCAATATCAAAATAAAGACGTGTAGCTGCGAAATAGCACAATACAAGCAGTTGTAAGATTGCAGTTCGTCCATATTTCATGCCTAATCGATTTCATTGCAAATTAATAGCAAAGTACACATAATTTATCTGGCAAACGCCTGCAAAACGCTAACTATCGCTAAATCGATGCCTTAGGTTAATCTAAACATTGTAAATGGTGGCACAAGCATCCCTGCCTGTGTTTAGCAACAATGTCATCATTGACAGGCAAGATGCCTGTCCTACCAATATTTTCATTGTAGATAAGCCTGGATTCTTCACTCGTTACACTCGTTCAGAATGACAATTTTTTTTATTTACCGTGTCCCTAAATGCAACAAATCCAACCAATAGTGCATAAACCGTAATTATTAACACAATTTATAGATTTTATCATTGAAAAAATTCTTTTTATGTGATATTATTATTATTAAACATATCTAATGAAGAAAAAAGGAAAAAATGTATGAGTAAGGAAAGAAAAAAAACAGCAAGTTTACAAGAAAGCAAAAATTATCATAGCCAAGACACTATTGATGCCAAGGCTGAAGCTTTGCTTTCAGATATAGGACAACGTTTAAATTCTGGTGAAAAACCAAATCAACAAGAACCTGAGAAAGATAACGAAAATGAGTGAAAACTGCTGGAATTTAGTTTTTGCTTTAATTGCATCCATCGGTGTAATAGTAGCACTTATGCAACTTTGTAAAGCTAATAAGACTTTCTCATTAAATGTTATGCAAAATCTTGATCTTGAATTAGTTAAACAAAGTAATGCAATTTTAGAGGCTTTTAAAACACTTGAAACATTAAACAGTAAATCTGAAGATTATGTAAAAAAAGCAATTCAAGATGAAATAATTGGAAAAATGGAAAATTATGGAAACATTGCAGAAAGACTCTTAATCAACTTAGATAAGAGAATTCTAAAATCTCGAGATGTTAAAAGTGCTTTTTGGGCAAATAGTTTTCGTACTATTCTATGGGGAAAGTTCAAAATAATCATCGGTACAGACAGCTTTGAAAAGAAATTTCCAGCTTTGACAAAATATTGCAAAAAATGGGAAAAAGAAGATAAAGAGTCGGTAAATCAAACTCCAAATACTTCAAAGAAAGAACCACCAACTTTTAATTCTGCAGACATATTTAGTTTAGTGGGATATTGAGTTCCTCGGTGCCGGGGAGGACAAAACGTCCGTCGCGTATGATTTCAATGCTCTCGCCATCCTTCGTGATTGCCGAGATGAAATCCAGCCCGTCGTACGGCAGCGTAATATCAATATGCTTGTTCGTGTACGCCTCGTTGATATTCTCCTTGCGCTTGGCGGTTTTCTCGTTCTCACGTGCGATTATCTCCTTCTTATCCGGATTATAAACCGGCCTGTCCTCATCCCACGAGAAACAGGTGTCGCCGATGGCAAAGTGCGGTCCCATCTTCTCCACAATGAGAATCGGCAGAATATCCACAATGTCGTATTTCCGCGCAATCGCATATGCCAGAGTGTTCGTGCCAATGGCAAATTCACCAACCGGCAGCGTTTTATGAGGGAAAAGCAGGTTTTCCTCGATAAATTTCTGGTTCTTCTCTGCATCTTCGTAGTTTTTGCATGAATAATCTTCGACGAATCCGTCCTTGAAGTTCAGCTTGAGGTCTTGATAATTGTAGGAATTTAGAAATGCGTTTTTGACGTGCAGCACACCCTCGGTGCCGGTTAATTGCGGACTTGTGAAAACTTCACCAACCGGAATGTTGACATCTGCAACACAATTGACAAAAAGCGTCTCCTGTTCCGGGTTTTTCAACGTCTGCATCTTCACGCGAATGTCTGTCTCGTTCTCACCCTTACCTTTGACATGAACGAAATCAGCCTTGTCAAGCGCATCAATGATAAACTGCTGAATCCTGCTGTATTTCTCGTTGCTAAGCATATTTATCTCACACGTCTGCTCGAAAATTTCCTCGAATCTATCACCGATTTCCGGCGTCGGGAACGCGATAATCGAAAAACTTGTCTCCGCGCTTGGTACAAATTTCTCACTAATTTGAGATATTGCGACATTCATCTCGCGAAACATCTTCTGCTGACTTTCGTCCAACTTTAAATTCGCATCCTTAGTTGCAGGTGTAAACGGATTATCACCGAATTTATCGAAAAATACAGGTCCAGAGAACATCGATAGATTATCATTATAAAGGTTCAACGAGGTTTCGTACGATTTCATGAATTTCTCGACGAATTCCGCATTGATGTAAAGGGCATTGTCAAACTGATGGTCATGCTGATACTGCTTGTTTATGCTGGTTGAGAACGCGTAATTAATCAGAACTTTCAGGTTTGCTACCTCAAAATCCTTAATAAGCTGACGTATCAGACGTTCCTGCCCGATATTATAATACACAAGCACTGTCGATTTTTTCGCAATATCCTTGTTATCGTTCTTGAAACCGAGGATATAAGCATCAACTATGAGCTTAGATAGTGTTACAATCTTTTCAGCGGGATAGGCGAGCAGGAAGTTGGCGGTCTGAATCTCAAAATCACTGATGCGGCTTCCAACATGAAAAAGATAACACAGGTCGGTAAGGTCAGCATCTGCGATAATATCGCGGTAAAAGCTGAATTCAGGTGAAAATCGCTCCTTAATCCTGATATTCTGATCAACCGTTCTATCGCTTTGTTCAACTGAAGTTACGAGCTTTTTCATGTTTTCATAATCAAGCATATTTTCTTTGACAAAATCGTACAATTTGACGAAAAGCTCGTTGTATTCTTGCATCGAGCAAATTTTATGCATGTATGCAAAACTAATATTTCCGCGAATTTTGACATAGAAAAAGGAAATTAGCTGACCGAACTTATCACCGAAAACATTTACACAATACTCAGGATTTGCATAACTCGTCATGTAATTGTTGGAAGCAAGTTCGTTGTATAGGCTTTTGTTTTCTTCGTAAAGCTCCTCGAAATTTAAGCTATTTACGTATTCCGCACTATGAACCTTCTCAAAATTTGCAAGTTTAATGATTAATGCTGCAGCATGATTAAAAAATTTGAAATATTCAATCTTCTCGTCAGCTGGATTCACTTGTGCTGAGCGGATATGTATCTCGCGAATCCTGGTCAACGTTGCTTCGTATTTTTCCTCAATACCGGCATTAAACTCCTGATAAAACTGCTTTGCGTTAAACATATCTCCTCCTTAGGCTGTGCCAAGCAAGTTTCGTAGGGTTGTCATTCCCGTGAAAACGGGAATCCAGCGAATACAAGAGAAAATTAGTATTACTGGATTCCCAATCAAGTTGGAAATGACAGTTCTATGAACCCTTAATACTTTCTTGTCTAAGCACTAGTTTTGATTGCATTTTACTATCTTTTTGCTAATATACGAGTTTTCACCCGTGATGTTTACAGAAATTCGAGGTTTCAATGTGTGGTGTTGTCGGTTTTTTTTCGCTTAAACAGAAGTTTGAAGCAAAAAACGTGATTTATGACAGCCTGTTTGTGTTGCAACATAGGGGACAGGATGCAGCGGGTATTGTAACATTTGACGGCAGTTTTCACACGGTCAAGGGTTTGGGCTTTGTGCGCGAGGTTTTCAGTGACGGCAAAAAACTTAAGACATTAACGGGAAGCCTTGGAGTTGGGCACACTCGATACAGCACGACAGGTCTTGGGCTTGATGAAGACGCTCAACCCTTTGTGGCTCATTATCCTTACGGCATTGCTATGGTGCATAACGGGCAGGTTGTGAATTTCCAGGAACTACGGAAAAATCTGCGATACAATGCGAAATGGCATATAAATTCAGGCTGCGATGTTGAAATCATCCTCGGCGTTTTCTCAGATGAACTCGCCAAACAGAACGTTTCCGTTGAAGATTTATCTTTCGAGCATATCAAAAAAGCGGTAGAGGGTGTTTACAAGAAAGTTCGAGGCGCATACTCGGTGGTTGGCATTATCGCGCGTAAAGGGATTTTCGCGTTCAGAGACCCGCTTGGCATTCGTCCGCTTGTGTTCGGCAAGCAAGAAGTAAACAGCGATACACGGTATATGTTCGCTTCAGAATCTGTCGCGTGTGATATTTCCGGCTTCAGCAGTTTCGAGAACGTAGAACCCGGAGAAGTTGTGTACATCAATTACGAGGACGAATTGCATCGCGAAATCGTTGCTGAGAAGTCGCAAAAAACACCTTGCATCTTCGAATACATATATTTTGCGCGTCCTGACAGCATTATTGAAGGTATTTCCGTGTATAAAACAAGGCTTCAGCTTGGTGAATTGCTTGCGAAAGCATGGCTTAAGGAAATGCGAGAGAAAAACCTTGAAATGCCGGATGTTGTCATTCCAGTGCCTGACACGTCGCGACCAGCTGCGGCGATGATGGCATCTGTACTGAACAAGCCATATCGCGAAGGATTGATTAAAAACCGTTATATCGCTCGAACTTTTATAACGCCGGGTGAGAATAAGGACAGACGAAAAATGGTTCGGCAGAAGCTGAATCCGATAAAAACAGAATTTCAGGATAAAATCGTGATGCTCGTTGATGATTCCATCGTTCGGGGCAATACTGTGCGTGAGATTATCAAAATTGCGCATGATATGGGTGCTCGCAAAGTTTATTTCGCGATTCATTCTGCACCCTTGAAGTCGCCTTGCTTCTACGGCATTGATATGTCAACCAAAGGTGAGTTTATCGCAAGTAAGTTCAAACTTGATATCGACAAAATTTGTGCAGATATTGGCGCAGACCACCTGTTTTACATGAAAATCGACGATATGATTAAGGCTGCCAAACACAGTAACCCAAACATTGAGAACTTCTGCACCGCCTGTTTTTCCGCTGATTACCCGACGCACGACATCGATGAGAAGGTTCACACAGAGTTTCAGCTTGACCGAGAAAAAGCCACCTGCGCCTACAAAAAATCCCTCGAATAATTGAGGTTGTGTCATTCCCAACTTGATTGGGAATCCAGAATTATCTAATTCGGTAAAATACTGGAGTCCTGCTTTCGCAGAAATGACACACAAAACATTCACGGATGTATAATTACAGAAATGGTAGAACAGGCATCCCTGCCTGTTTATATTGATACTGAGTGTCAGGCAAGATGCCTGACCTACCGATAATGTTGCAAAACTAACGTTTCTGTGTATTATGCAGGTTATGAAAAAATCGGTACAAAAATCACTTCGCTAAACAATTCAGTCTCAAAATCGGGAAATTGCGAAATTCTGTAATCTTCTTACAATTAATCGTGTATAATTTATCAATTAGCTAAATTTATGGAGAAAAACATGCCTATTAACATCAGATGTCCTCATTGCAATCAAGGTTACTCGGTCAGCGAAGACATGGTCGGAAGGTCAATTGTCTGCAAGAAATGCAATAATATGATAATGGTTCCTGACGTTAAACCTTCTGAACAACCTGGCTTTTCAGATAAAGGTTATGGCACTGCACCGTCGAATCAGCCTCAGGGAGTTCCGCCGCAGCAACAGATGCCACCACCTCAGCAATATCAGAATCCGCAGTTTCAACAAGGACAGAATCCACCACCGCCATATCAGCAGGGACAATATCCGCCACCACCACATCAGCAAGGACAGTATCCACCTCAACAATACGGTTATCAACAATATGCACCGATGCAACATCAGGTTAATATTCCCAACAATTTGGTCTGGGCAATTCTCTCGCTAATTTTGTGCTTCTGGCCTACAGGAATCGCCGCAGTTGTTTGTGCTGCCAAGGTTGATTCACGAATTGCAATGGGCGATTATGCAGGTGCAAAGGAAGCAGCAAGAAAATCTAAAAAGTGGTCTTGGATATCCTTCATTGTCGGTATTCTCTTCACCTTGCTTTACTTAAGCTTTGTTGGTTTCATTGGCGCAGCAGGATTTTAGAATTTAATCACTCATGAAATTGATTTTTACACAATCTGATAGGATTTCCACAAAACGCAGGATAATCACAGGTGCTGTGTTGTTGGTTGTTGCCTTCGTAGCATTATTCTATGCTGTCGATTATACTTTTTTCGCCAAGTATAAACCGCCTTGCGTTTTCAGAGCTATTACCGGTTTGTACTGTCCGGGATGTGGAAGTTCAGGTGCTGTGCGTGAATTATTAAGCGGGCACATTTACGCGGCGTTCCGGTTCAACATGTTCGTTGTAATTGCAATGCCGTTTTTGTTATATTTTTACGCAGCAAAATGGATTGAAGTCTGCATCGGCAGGACGATTCCGCGCATTGTGCATTCACGCAGATTCATATTTACAATTGCTGTGCTGATTCTACTTTTCAGCATATTACGAAATTTTTCGATTGAACCTTACAATTACCTCGCTCCAACGGACATTTTCAACACTTTGTCATTCCCAACTTGATTGGGAATCCAGCGTTACTGGATTCCTGCTTTCGCAGGAATGACAAAAGCATTATCTATTTTTGTCCAGCAATTATTGGTTTGATGTGTAATCGGGCTTCGTGTAGCTGTGCAAACTGTGAACACCACCCTCAAATTGCGCGCTGATACTGCGTTCTTCGAATCTGAGTTCGCCATTGTACAGCTTTTTATGCAACTCACCAATTGTCCGACAGCCGGCATCCTGCATTCCAAGTTTCAGCCCTTGCACCATATACGGAATAAAATCGAGCACAGAACCTCTGTCAACCACGTTTCCGCTGACTCCCTGAGCGACTTTGATATCATCTTCTTCGGTGAAATATCGTTTTCCACCACCTTTTTGCATCGCTTCAAAACTCGCCATCCCGCGATATTTCTTGACTCTGATGCCGTCTTTGTAGAAATATTCACCCGGACTTTCAGTTGTACCAGCGAACATGCTGCCCATCATGCCAACAGTTGCACCCACCGCCAGAGATTTCACGAGATAGCCGATGTCCGCGATTCCACCATCTGCAATTATTGCAACACCACTATCTTTCGCGATGCATGCAGTACGATAAACAGCTGTTGCCTGTGCTCGCCCGACCGCCATTGTTTCCTGCGTGATGCAAATCGAGCCAGGTCCCATGCCGATACGAAGCGAATCTGCTCCTGCATTAATCAGATTCTGCGCCTGTTCACTTGTTACAACGTTCCCGCCGATAACCTCAAGCTCAGAATATGTTTTCTTGATGTACTTGATTAAATCTACCTGCCAGACCGAATTCCCCTGCGCGCTGTCGATTACAACAACGTCAAGACCAGATTCAATCAGCACATCGAGCCTATCTCTGTCGGTTATATGCGTTGAAATTGCAGCACCGACAAGCAATCTGCCTCGTGAATCTTTGGTGGCAAGTGGGAAATCAAGTGATTTTTTAAGGTCATTACGCGAAACCAGCGAAACAAGCCTGTTATTTGAATCAACTACCGGCAATTTGCCAATTTTTTTCTCGCGGATAATGTTATTTGCATCTAAAAGCGAAATCCCGTCGGGTGCCGTAATCAGGTGCTTCCCAAGCGTCATAACTTTGCTGAGCTTGACATTCCTATCCGCAATAAAATCAATGTCCCGATTCGTTACAATACCTACAATTTTGCTGCCCAACGTGCCGTCTTCGGTTATCGGAATACCGGAAAAACCGTTCTTTTCCTTGATTTCGTCAACGTCAGCAATGCGATTATCAGGTGAAAGCACAACCGGTTCAGTAATAAATCCGTTGCGAAATCTTTTAACTTTCTTTACTTCCCTGACCTGCTCTTCAATTGAATTGTTGTAATGAATTATGCCAATGCCGCCCATAAGAGCGAGTGAAATCGCCATGCGCGATTCCGTAACTGTATCCATTGGCGAGGAAACAAGTGGAATGTTAAGCTTGATATTGCGTGATAATTTTGTTGAAAGGTCAACGTCATGAGGTGAAAAATCGATGTAACCCGGAAGAATGATTATGTCTTTGTACGTTAAACCTTTACCGCGCTTGAAAAGCTCATCTGCACTGAAGCCGTCCTTTTCAAATACCATAACCGCTCCTTTTTCTCAGATATATGAGCAATTTTTTCTATTTTGTCAACTACGTTATAAATTTTCTCTGTTATTTTGTTAGTATTGAGTTTTGTATGAAAACTTAAAAATTGTCATTCCTGCGAAAGCAGGAATCCAGAAAAAATACTGAATATCACTGATTCTGGATTCTCAATCAAGTTGAGAATGACATTAAAAGGTAGTTTTCAAATCCTGACTAGTTTTTTCCCATTAATGGTTTTTGAAAGGAACAAGATGCTGAAAGATGTGCAACCCGAAATGTTTTATAATGATATTTTTCTCGCTCGCAAGCAGTTTGTAGAGGATGCAGCAAAGGGTATTTTCAATCCGATGCGACTTCTTGAAATGTCCGGCAGACTTTCTGCCATGCTCGCAACTTCAGGACCTGCAGGGATAAATGTTTCCCCGTTTATGATTTCATTTCTTCCGAAAAAGGAGAAATTGGCGGAAACAAATATGAAAATCAAAGAATATATGTCTGCTCCAGGACCGAAGAATATGCAGACCGGCACGAAATTTATCCTTGATGTGCTATACGATGAGGAAATTCTCGAACCCATGACATTTATCACACATTTGATGAATAAAGGACATACATACGAAAATGTGCTTGATAACGGCAACATGGCACTTGGTTTCATCATCCCGCCCGATAAAGGTGCTTACGAAGTCCGTGCTAAGGGACGCATTGAGGAAACGGGTGAATACTACGATTTTGCCAATCTCGCTCACGATGTAATTCACGTTAAGCCACATGACAAGGCATTCCACGACTGGTGTCCTGCACTTATCATCGAGGTTACTGAAATTTACGACAATTCGTATAAGAGCCTTGGAAAGAAAATATATCCCTGTTAGGTTGTGTCCCGTAAGTATTTTGAGAGTATATTTTGTCAGATTTGTGCAAGGTTCGGAATCGAGGATTAAGAAACGCCGCAGACGTAGCATAAGCTACATTGAGGATGTTTTGAGTGAAGAGATTTCGAAAATTGTGTGAAGCTGGCGAAATTGACCCAAAAAAGTTATGGGACAGAACCCAGTGATTTGTGCAAACGGAAATACCAAGCATAATGCGTTAATGACCTGGAGAGATAATGATATTCCAAGCCAAGCTCGAAATTTTTCATCCACTCAGACGCAGCATTCTCGTGGTCATTGACCCACAGAATTACTTTGTTAACGAGTTTACTCAGTCATTACCGGGAAAAATATCGACACTGCTTGGCTCAGGCGTGTTTCCGCACTACAGAATCACACAGTTCATAAATCTTACGAATTCCTCGCATGAAAAGTTTTTATCATGGAATCAGATGAAATCAGGCAGAGAGATTGAAATCGTCTCTGAGCTTGAAGAATTCACCCACGACAAAACCTTGATAAAGCACTCTTACTCGATTTTTACTCCAGAATTCGAATCAGTTCTGAAATCCAAAGATGTTGAGAACATATATTTTACTGGCTTTGACACCGAAGTCTGCATATTGATAAATGCATCAATTGCGTACGACAAATGTTTTGAGCCGTTTATTCTGACGAAATATTGTGCGTCGCATACGGGAACATCTGAGCATCTTGCTGCCTTGCTTGTGCTAAGCCGGATAATCAGGCAGCACGGACTTGTA
>JAIOTL010000170.1 GCA_021106775.1 Planctomycetota bacterium
GCAGTTTCTATGCTGAATTATAAAATGGCAAATTTTAAAACTACACCGACTTAAATGCTTATAATTAAATGTTTGAGCAAACTTCATCTTCCGTGAAAATCCTCTGGGTTAAATCGCAAGTAATGAAATAAATCACAATACAAGGAGCACTTAATGGCAACAACGGATCCTTTCTCGCAGGATGCCCAAGGCAACAAATCTGGCATGACATTCATGATAATTATCGTGCTGCTCATCGGTTTTCTGCTTATTCAGAGCCAATTCGGAGAAAAAGAACAACCCAAGGATAACGAAACCGTAATCGCTGATGACACCGATGATTCCAAGAAAACAGATGATAAAGAATCTGAGATTAAGGATGACAATGAACAAACAAAGCCAGATAAGGAAAAACCCGTCGAAACAGACGAAAATGGGCAAACGAAACCTGAAATCGAGGAAGCAAAATATCCATGGCAGAAAAAACTCCCTCAGAGAACATTGAAAGAATCATATATCAAAAGCGAGAAGTATAACACCGAGGTTATGGAAATCACTTTCTCCTCGCGAGGTGGCACAATCGCGGAAATCTGGCTGAAAGGATTTCCCGGCGGTGGAAAAAATCACATGGAAATTCCAGAAAACGAGAAAAACAGACTGCGGTACGTAAGACCATATAATTCCAATAAAATGACTGGTGCACTTGATGTAAGCTCAGAAGATTACGAGTTGAAATCCGGTTTTACTGTTAATTCCGAATGGGAGTTCATTGGACATAAAACTACTAATGAAATCATCGGTAAACCTTCGATGACCGATCTTACACAAGATTATGAAAACATAAATGAATCGAAGTTGAAACCGACGAGAATATCACAACCCACGAGATTACCTTTGCTTATCCGCCCGAAAACGCGAAGGGTGAAGTACCTTTCAGAATCTTCAAGACATTTAAATATACTGAAAAAGAGTATATGATAAATATTGACCTCAGAATCGAAAACTACACAGATAATCTGCTTGACCTCGAAAAACTTGTGCTTTGGGGACCTGTTGGACTTTTCACCGGTTACGGAAACAGAATTTCGGACTATGCAATCTGGAAAATCGGCGCAACAACAGATGCAACCTGGGAATCGACCAGCAAACTTGAATCAAATTACACCAAGTTCAATAAGGGTAAGCGTCAACTGAAAAATACTAAAACGAATGTGCTTGCGAAATCCAACATAACAGGAGGAAGACTCACATTTCTGGGTAGTTTCAACGGGCAGTTCGAAGCAATAATGATGTACCCGCGGATTTTAAGCGAGGATGTGCATGTCGAAGAAGGCATCATCGAAATGTTCCAGATTGATGGGCTTGCTGACCCGGAATTTCCCACAAGAGTATTACCTTCGTACGCCTTTGAATTCAACAAAATCAGGCTTTCAAAGGGTGAAACCTTAAATCTGTCAACCCCGATGTTCATAGGACCTAAAAAAGAGGAATTTATCCCGTCAGCACTGGAAGAAACGATGCTTTACTCGTTTGAATGGATAAACGGTCTTGGCAAAGTTATGTTCAAAATCATGGATTTCTTTCACGGAATCGTTGTGAACATGGGCATTGGCGGAGCATGGGGTATTGCGATTATTCTGCTTACGATTCTCGTACGTTTGTGTCTGCTACCACTCTCGTACAAGGCGCAGTCGGCAATGCAGGAATCACAGGCGAATATGAAGAAGATTCAACCCAAAATAACCAAAATTAAGCAGAAATATGGCGCGGGTAAAAAACAGCTTACTCGCGAGCAGAAAATGAAGATGAATCAGGAAATTATGGGAGTCTGGCGCAGCGAGGGTGTCGGCATGGGCGGCATGTTCAAGGGCTGTCTGATTATGCTTCTGCAGATGCCGATTTGGATAGCATTGTTCGGCGTTTTCCGTTATACAACTGACCTTTACGGCGCATCGTTCCTCTGGATTAGCGACCTGACCAAGCCTGATGCATTATTCATGATTTATGATGGCGTTCCCGGAATTCCGCTTTTGGGCAACTTTCTCGCTGGCACCGGCATGTTCTTCTTCAATATCCTTCCGTTTTTTGCAGTTGGGTTGATGTATTATCAGAGCAAACTCTCGCAGGCGCAGCAACCTTCAGTAGACGAGGAGCAGGCGAAAAAGCAGAGAACAACAATGGGCTGCATGTACATCATGTTTTTCTTCCTGTTTTACAGTTTCGCTGCGGGTTTCAACTTGTATTTCCTTGCGTCGTCGGGTTTCGGCGTGCTAGAGGCAAAATTTATCCGGTCGCGTTTCACGAAAAAAAGAGAGGAAGCTGAGGCGGAAGCAGCATCAGCACCAATAAAATCCCTCAAAAAGAAATAGTTTAGGATTGTGTAATTTCTGAATGGAGAATGCGGGAGGCAGCTTCGTAATAGCGGTTGCCTTGATGCGCAAAGCGTGCATTGCCGATGCTGGAGAATTCACGGGCGACATCAAGCTGGGTGATTTCAGCCATTTCAAGATTCTCAAGATTCTTACGCACTTCATCGCGGACAGATTGTGCCAGATGCGACATCAACAGAAGTTTGTCAAGATTCTCACCAACTTTCTGAACTTTCGCCTTTTCATATGCTTCAATGATATTTTGCCTGCGACTTCCCAGAAAGCTTGAGAAAACTTCAATCTGCTCAATGAATTTTTTCCCAAATATCTCTCTGTCTGTGGCAAATGAAGGTCCGCAGACATTTATGTACCGGTATTTCTTGCCTTGAAAAGTCTCGGTCAGAAGCAGTGCGCAATCCATCGTCAGCTCATCGTGCGGATTCACACCGATGATAACAGAATAACCCGCTTCAATGTTGTTTTCCGCATCGTCCCTGACAATCCAGCCTGCTTCGACACGGTCAAAGGTCAGCCAACTGAATCCGTAATCAAAGCTGAGCTTTTCTCCAGCTTTTGCCCGCAAATCCAAAAATTCCTGAAAAATTCGTCTGTCACCCTTAAATCCCTCATTATCCGCAATCGTCAACATCCGCTCGTATAAATCGTCACCATCAGGATAATCTTCGACTAAAACACTCACAGCACTTTCTGTAATCTGAAGTTCCTGCATTAAAATCTCCTTGTCAATTTCATTTAATCCGCTAGTCTGGATTCTTCGCTTCACTTCGTTACGCTCAGAATGACGGGATGGTTGTTTGTTATGAGGAAGTGTACAAAATGATTCGGTTATTTGCCGTCTTTTAGTCGGTCAGCAAGGTATTGTGGCAGTCCGCCTGAATTCGCAATCTTCGCCATAGTGCTGCGATAATCATAGGCAACCCTATGAAACACAACCTTTTCTTCGTTAAATGTAACATAGCACGACCGATTATCAAGGTCTCTGGGCTGTCCAATAGAGCCGACATTAACAATAATCTTTTTGTCATTGGGAAACACAAACTCGCTGTTTTTCAGCTTCGACGGGTGAATATACCTCAAATCCTCAGTAAAAATCCCCGGAACATGTGAATGTCCACAAAACAAAATCTGGTTAACCTGCTCAAATATCCCTTTCATCTTCGCTGTATCGTGAATATCCCGCGGCATAATATATTCTTTGGTTGGCACTCGCGGAGACCCATGCACAAACAGGAACCTGCCTTTTTCAACCTTCTCAAGCTTCGAAAGTTTATCCAGATAATTCCATAATAAATGACGCTCTTCCTTGGGCAGCGACCGATTATTGAGCTGAGACCTTGTCCATTCAACCGCCTGCCTTGCACGCTCATTAAAATCCTCGGCAATAAGCATAATCGCTTCTTCATGATTGCCGATAAGCGAAAATTTGAAAAACTTCATCGCTAGTTTTAGGCACTCGCGAGGATTTGGTCCGTAGCCGATTATGTCGCCAAGACAAAGTATATCTTTGACATCTCGAGTCGCGATATCACCGAGCACAGCATCAAGTGCTTCAATGTTTGCGTGAATGTCAGATACAATCGCAAGCAAATTCACCTCTGTTGATAATCATTAAATATTCATTTTTATAAAATCATACAATATACAAAACAAAAAAACACACATTTTTTAACATCAAATACGCTGATAAATGTCAGTTTCCCAAAGGTTTTCATCGCTAATTGAACTTTTAAGCAAAATTACATGTTCTTTTTCTTGAAAGAAATATCAAGAATCTTCTTAACTTCGTCAAGCGTTCTATGCTCTTTATAGCGCGTTATCATCTTGATTCGCTCGAAAACCACTTCATTAAACAGCCGATGCCCGCTTTTCGTCCTCCCGACCTCAGATATCAAACCTTGAACGATATAATTGTGAATCACCTGACGCGTCAACCCGGTAATCTGAATTATTTCGCCGATTGTATAAAACTTCGGTGGGTGTAGCGGGTCGTCGATTTTCGGTTCTTCATTTTCTTTAGGCATGATGCCAAGTTGCTTGCTGTTCTTTTTCTTATCATATTGAGTAAGTATTTTTGCAACTTCTGTGAGTGCGCGGTGACGTTGCCAGCGTAGAATGCGTTTGATACGTTCGAAAATTGAAATGTCGTAGAACCAGCGTCCTTTGTCGTTGCGTTTTGCGGGAATGATAAGCCCAAGTTGGCGATATGTATGCAGAGTTTGCCTACCCAGACCTGTGAATTGCATGATATCGCCCGTTGTGTAGAGTTTTTCAGGGATGAATTTGTTGATGTTGTTAATGCTCTTAGATTTGCCTGTTTTTTTTGATTCTATTGGCTTATCAGATGAGTGTTCATCAGGTTTTTTGGCTTTTTTACCCATCATGCACTCCATATTACAATTTGTAATTGATAAAGCTGAATTACATTTCATAAACTACATTTTATTATATCACATTGACTGAGCATGTAAACATGCTTTAACTTTTCGTTCCTTAGTTAATGTACACCGAATCATGAAGGGGCAAAGTAAACTCAGGTTTATCTACCTTGCATGCCTTTGCAAACATGATGTAAGCATGGTTCTGTGGTTTTGTCATCAGCAATAATTAATACCTGTGATTTTGTGTCTTTCCCAAGTATAAAAACCTTTGCCCGTTTTGTCGCCAAGATGTCCGGCATCGACCATTTTCTGAAGCAGCGGACAAGGACGATATTTGCTGTCCTTAAAGCCACCGTAAAGCACGTTCATAATCGCCAGACAGACATCAAGTCCGATGAAATCCGCAAGTTGCAACGGTCCCATTGGATGCCCCATACCAAGTTTCATAACATTGTCAACTTGCTCGACGCCGGCAACACCTTCGTATAAAGCATAAATCGCCTCGTTAAGCATAGGCAACAAAAGGCGGTTGGCAACAAAACCCGGTGAATCGTTTGCTTCCACAGGGATTTTACCGAGTTTTTCCGTAAGTTCCTTGGTAATCTGATATGTTTCGTCGGAAGTGTCAAAACCTCGAATAACTTCAACAAGTTTCATAATCGGTACAGGATTCATGAAATGCATACCGATAAATTTCTCCGGTCTCCCGCTGGCTTTTCCTAAAACGGTGATCGAAATCGAGGAAGTGTTGCTGCCGATAATAACCTCAGGACGCAGAATCTCACCGAGTTTTTTGTGAACCTCAAGTTTTATCGCCAGGTTCTCTGTTACAGCTTCGACCACGAAATCGCAATCCATCGTATCATCAAGATTTGTCGAGGTGCTGAACCGATTCATAATCACAGAAACATCTTCCGCAGCGAGTCTTTCCTTCTTTACGAGCCGATTCAGTGAGTTTTCAATGTTTTGCGTCGCATTGTCAAGGAATTCCTGCTTAATGTCAATCATAATTACATCAAAACCTTTTTGTGCATACACCTGGGCAATTCCGTTACCCATCGTGCCTGTACCGATAACTCCGATTTTTTTTATTTCCATGATAACTCCCTAAATGTGTTCAATATGCTGATTATGCAAAATTTCAAATACAATGTAACAAAATTAATTTTGCTGATGAAATAATTCGATTAATTTAGTATGAAAAGTATTAAGTTCTGTCCCATAAATTTATTTTGGTATATTTTTCCAGTTTCACACAATTTTCGAAAGCTCCTCAAAAATACTTACGGGACAGAACATAGTTTCATTAAAATTCATTACAGGGGAATAGCATGCCAAGAACATTGGCTTCAAGATTGAGCAGATTGGGTACGGAAAGTGCGTTTGATGTTTTAGCACGTGCCAAAGACCTTGAAAAACAAGGAAGAAGTATCGTGCATCTGGAAATTGGTGAGCCAGATTTTGATACCCCGGGAAATATCATCGCCGCAGCAAAGACTGCACTTGATGACGGATTCACGCATTATATGCCGAGTGCTGGTTACGATAAACTTCGGGAATCAATTGCAAAATACATAAGCCGAACCCGGAATATCAACACCGAAGCAGAGAATGTTGTTGTAACTCCGGGTGCCAAGCCGATAATGTTTTATTCAATCTTCGCCCTTGCTGAAGCCGGTGATGAGGTGATTTATCCGAATCCCGGATTCCCGATTTATGAGTCAGTCATTAATTTCGCAGGTGCAAAAGCTGTCCCCATAAAAATTCGCAAAGACCGAAATTTCAAATTCGATATTGATGATTTCAGGAATGCGGTCAGCGATAAAACAAAGCTTGTGATAATAAATTCTCCGCATAATCCAACCGGTGGATTGCTAACCGAGAAAGAGCTTGAAGTTGTTGCGGAATGTGCTCAAGAATATGATTTTTGGGTTTTAAGTGACGAAGTTTATGAATATATTATTTACAATGGTAAGTTTAATTCGATTGTAAATTTGCCGAACATGCTCGATAGAACAATCCTGCTCAACGGTTATTCAAAAACCTATGCGATGACAGGCTGGCGTTTGGGCTATGGTGTGATGCCGAAAGAATTCGCGAAGAATATCGCAAAAATGATTACAAACATCGAATCCTGCACAAGTGCTTTTACGCAAGTCGCGGGAATTGAAGCGTTGGATGGTGATCAGACTTCTGTATTAAATATGGTAAAAGAGTTGGAAACACGTCGGGATGTGATGGTAGAAGGTATAAATTCAATTGAAGGATTGCATGCCGAGAAACCCGATGGTGCTTTCTACCTATTTATTGATGTTTCAAAGTTTGCTGAGAATTCTAAGGAAATTGCTGATTTTCTGCTTGAATCCGAAGGAGTTGCAGTTCTTGATGGCAAGTGCTTCGGGAGTTTTGGTGATGGGTTTATTCGATTGAGTTACGCAGCTTCAATGGAAAATATCGTTGAAGGTTTGAAACGGATAAAAAAAGGTATCGCAAAGCTTCGATAAATTTAATATTTCCGAAAAATTGAGATGACATAAACTGTCATTCTGAATGAATGACAAAACTTTTTTCCCAAAACCAAATAATCCGGGTTTTTATTCCTTTTTATCGGTAGAATCTGGCTTTGTTTCAGTCGATTCATCTTCATTTTCGTCAGTAGATTCCTGGTTTTGAGGTCTAGTCTGAATATTTTGGTCAAGAAGCTGAGCAATCTCCTTCAACATTTTTTTCAGTACTTCGTCGTTCTCATTCTCTACTCTTTTCCTAATCACATCAATATATTTTTTAGTCTTCAGAGCAGCGCAAATTCTATAATATGCAATGTAAACAGCGCGTCTGATGTCAGGATTTTCATCGTCGATTCGCTCGAAAATTAAGGGAATAACTTCAGAATCATCCTGACCGCATAAACCAAAAATCGCATTCATTGCATATTCGATATTTGAGTTCTTTATATTTTCAATCTGGATTTTCTTAACTCTTTCGTCCTTAAAAGCCCCGATAGTTGCTAATGCTCGTAATCGAACGTCATCGATTTTGTCGTTTTTGTAAATATATATCATGTTTTCTATTGCTCTTTCAGCATGAAGAATTGCAAGTGAGGTTAACGTTTGAATTCGAACATGCCAGTTTTCGTCTTCAAGCTGAGTCAACAATTCATCAACAAAGGAATCATCATTAATTCTTGCTATAGCTTCGATTGCTTTGCACCGTATTTCGTAGTAATTTTCCTTGTTCTGAAAGAATTCAACCAAATATTTTGAGTTCGCTTTGTCGTTAAGCTTAATAATCGCTTCAAGCGCAGCGTACCTATTTTCCTCGATTTCTTCATCGCGCATTGAGTAAACCAGCGGTTCTATCACACCATGCTTTGGGTCACTGAATGTACCGAGAGTAACAATCACTTCACGCCTAACATCGGCATTTGGGTCTTTCAGTGCTTGAATCAGGTGCCCTGCTGCATTATCATTACTTATTTTTCGTAACAAAATCGCTATTCTTTTGCGGGTTTCTACTGATGTCGAGATATGAAGCTGTTCATAAATCGTATTGTAACTACTCACTCTTCCATAGCTCGCAAGTCCCATCATAATGTTTTCAAGCACCAGCACGTCTTCTTCGATTGCAATGACAATTGCTTCAAGGTATGGAATACAAGATTTATCGCAAACCTTGTTAATCATATATGCTGCAAATAGACGATACTCACTTTCTTTGTCATTGATAATTTCAATCAGTGCTTTGAGTCCAACCTTTTTAAGGTTCCGAACATATGTATCAACTTCGTTAATTACGTTCGAATCAAATGTGTTTAATCGAATCAACTTCTTCTGCAGATTCTCGATAACCTGTTCGTTGACTTCAATGTCATCCAGTGGCAATTTGTTGTCATTTTCATCAATTTCAGAATTATTTTCGGGAGTTTCTTCACTCGCTATCGGTTTTTCCGGTTTTGTAGGTTTTTGAACTGGTTTAGCCGTTCCTTTTTTTCCAATTATTTGTATCTCTTCTTCTTCACAAGCTATGCACAATAATGACAAAACCACAAAAAATGTCAGAATAATCGTTTTTTTCACCATTTCCTCCAATAAATAAACCACATTAGAACTTTAATAAGCAAAAACCGCTTGTCAATGTTTGAAGTTATTCCAAATCAATGAATTTTGTGTTGTTAGGATGTTTTTTGGTCACCTATTCAGGATTAAGCAGAAGCAGAACGAAAGAAACAAGAGAGGTGATAAGCATCACAAAAACGATGATTGAACCGAGTTTTCCGATTGCCGCAGCTAATAATGTGCCGATGACAGCAGGTATCAGCAAGATTAGCGAAAATGTTGAGAATTTCTGAAATATCCCCGTAATTTTGTTTTTGTTGAAAATCGTTGCGATTCCTGAAATACCCGCGGTAAGGGCATAAACAATAAACAAAACCTGAACGAAACCTGACATTTCGCCAACATCACCCTTGAACAAATTCAATCCTGCAAGAAACAGCAAAATCGAAAATACAGCCATGAGAAGTCCAGCAATTAAAACCGGACGCTTCGAAAAAGTGCCTTCCTGTTGAGATTCGATAATTTTTGATAATTTCGATGGTGCCAGTGCTTTTTCGAGCAAAACCCGTTCCTCTTTTACCTTTGTTGTTTCAGGCTCCCAAAGCCATTTCATCAGGA
>JAIOTL010000311.1 GCA_021106775.1 Planctomycetota bacterium
GTCCTTTCCAGACGATGGAGGATGCTAGAAAGGGAACAGGAATTAAGCAGGAGAATTTCCTGAATTGGAGTAAATGCTTTTTCCTAGCACCACATGAAGAAGATTATATCCCGGAAGCACCGGACGAACTTTATACATTGCTTGACAACTGGAAACTTGCCAAGGACATTGAAATTGGTAAAGGACAGATCATACTTGCCGGTACGTTCATGACTCGCGAACATATCGACCTGATTTTCAGCAATGAGAGTATCGAAAGTGTTTCATGCTGGCAATACAACCTGAACATCATTGATAATAAACGTTTGTTTGACCTTAATCAGCAGCTTGATTTCAGAATGGGCAAAAGAGCAGGTGACATAAGCCGTAAGGTTTCAGAAGTTCTAAAATCAGGTCCGTTGCGTAGTTTTGACGATTTTAAATCAAGAATTAAACTTCCTGATGAAGTTGGTAACGAACTCAGTAAATATTTTTATTTCGGACCCAAGGATGAACGCGATGCGGAAACTGTCAAGCAAAAGCTAATTAAAGCACTTCTCGGCAAACGTCTGGCAAAAGAAGTTGAACTCTCTAATGGCAAGATTCTACTTGCAAAATATCGTCGTTTATCACAGGCTGACATTGAAAACTTGTACAACACACCAGAAGTTGATGTTGTTCTTGTGTTGAAGCCTGATTTTGACGAATTTTTCATCGACCCGCCGCAACACACAAACGCTGACATCGAAGGTAAACCAAACGAAGAGCAAATTCTTGACCATGCTTTGAGACCGCGTGAAATCGAGCTTAAAGAAGAAAACAAGAAAACCTTGCTTACACATTTCATATATCATGAAGTATTGCTGCCTGACAAGCGTCTTGTGCCTGCATTTACAAAGATGACATCGGAACAGGTTGAGCTTTTGTTTAAAGGTTCTGATAAGAAAAAGGACAGAAGAAAGAAAAAGGTCGAGAAGAAACCTGTACTTTACAAGATTTGCTCCAAAGTAAACAAGGATTGGATTATCTCAGGACATAAGGAAAAAGGTACCGTTAAGGAAGATATTGTCAAAACGCTTCAGGGTACATTTACGGTTTCACCTGTTATCGACCCAAACACTGGCGAGCACATCATTGACCAGTTTATGCTTATTCCCAAGGAAAAAGCTGAGGTTATTATCAAATCAGGCTTACACGAAATCGAAGTTATTGAGAAGGTTGACGACGCCTTGATACTGAACGCTCTCGCTGACGATCCTTCAACATCTCACGAGGACGCTCTAATCAGAATCTACTCGAAGCTTCGCCAGGGAACTCCACCAAATCTGGAGAAAGCAAGGCAATTGTTTTTCGAGAAATTCTATGATGACCAGCGATATAAGCTTGGTTCAGTCGGTAGATTCAGACTAAACAGGAAATTCAATTCGGATATTTCAGAAGATAAGCAGACGCTTCAGCAGGATGATGTTGCCAACGTTATTGAGTATATTCTCATGTTGCGTGGCAGAAAAATCGAAGGCAAACAGGAAGCGATGGTTGATGATATCGACCATCTCGGAAATAGACGATTGAAGACGATTGAAGAGCTTGTCAGCGATGAATTGCGCAAAGGTTTCCTGAAACTTAAGAAGTCGGTTGTTGACAAAATGAACAGCGATAGTCCAGAAAACCTTACGCCGAGAACCCTGATAAACTCAAAAGCCATCACAACCGCCATGAATTATTTCTTTGCTCGAGGTGAGCTTTCACAGGTTGTTGACCAGACGAACCCACTTTCTCAGCTTACTCATGAACGCAGATTGTCGGCACTGGGACCTGGCGGTTTGAACAGAAAACGCGCAGGTTTTGATGTGCGAGATGTTCATATTTCGCATTACGGTCGAATTTGTCCAATTGAAACTCCTGAAGGTGCGAACATCGGCTTGATTTCTTCACTCGGTATTTTCGCATACATTGATAAATACGGATTCCTTACAACACCGTATCGGGTTGTTAAAAACAAAGTTATTACCGGCGAAATCGTTAATTTACGTGCTGACCAGGAAATCGACATGATTATCGCACCTGCGGATGTTGAGCTCGACGAGCATAACAGAATGGTGAAAGAAGTCGTTATGGCACGTGTAGGAGACGAGTATCAGTTCGTACCTGCTGAAAACATCCAGTACACGGACATTTCACCAAAGCAGATGGTTGGTGTTTCCGCAGCATTGATTCCATTTCTTGAACATGATGATACTGCACGAGCTTTGATGGGTTCAAACATGCAGAGACAAGCAGTTCCGCTGATTCAGTGTGAACCACCCCGTGTCGCAACAGGTATGGAAAGATTTATCCCGAAAAACTCAGGCATGTGTCAGGTTTCTGAACAAAACGGAACCGTTGTTTATGCTGATGCATTAAAAGTCATCATCAAGGACAAAGATAAAATCGAAAATTCATACATGCTTGAAAAATATGTTGGTCTTAACGATCGCTCGTGTTTAGCACAGAAACCTATCGTCAAACCGGGTCAAAAAGTTAAGGAAGGTCAGGTTATCGCGGATGGACCGGGTACTGCGAACGGCGAACTCGCAATCGGTAAGAACATCTTCATCGCTTTCCTACCCTGGGACGGATACAATTTCGAAGATGCGATTATCATGAGCGAGAAACTTGTGCGCGATGATGTTTACACTTCGATTCACATTGACGAGTTCGAGAAAGAAATTCGTGAAACCAAGCTTGGAAAAGAAGAATTTACCCATGAAATACCGAATGTCTCAACACGTGCTCGCAGGTATCTTGAGCCTGATACCGGTCTTGTGATGCTTGGCACAAAAGTTGGATACGACGACATTCTGGTGGGAAAAATTTCACCTAAATCCAAGTCCGAGCTAACTGCCGAAGAAAAACTTCTCCATGCTATCTTCGGTAAAGCAGGCGATGATGTTAAGGA
>JAIOTL010000291.1 GCA_021106775.1 Planctomycetota bacterium
TAAGTAATTTATCAACCGTGATTTTAAGTTCGACTTCCAAGCAAAGTTCAGAGAATCTATGATAATAAACAATTAGTTTAAATCTTGCATATGACAACATTGTATTATGTTCGATTTCGATGATAGTTTCATGAATAAATAAAAAATCTACAGCATTCAAGTTGCGATGGAAGATAATCTATTTATTTTCGAGATTATTTCGCCAACCGGAATTTGCGTCCTCTTTGCAATCCAGATCTTTGAAATACGGTTTAATGTCTAACACAGGTGAATTGTTAAGAGCATCAATTGAAGAAATGAAAAGCAAGTTACGTTCTATTTTAAGCAATCGGACAGCACTAAGAGCGATGTGATTTGGTCGATAAGGTGAACGCGATGCAAAAAGCCCAACTTCTTTGCGACCATATGAAGGTGGATGTGCCTTGAGCTTGACCGTATCTGCAATCCTGTCAAGATAAAAAAGAACGTAAATATAGTTAAAAAATTGAAGTTTATCGAGCGATGGAATGTACTTTTCATCAAGTTCAATCCAGAATTCACCGCAGTTTTCCTTGGGAATGTCAGGTTTAAACGGTGCATCGGTATCAAAAGGGGTATGCAAAAAACCAATCGGGAATAATTCAATTTTATCATTATATGTCATGGTTATTCCATTTCAAGAATGAGCGATGATTTCGCATCCAGATATTCGATTTCAGTGTTGAAAAGGTACAATTCCTGCGCATCGGAGTTATTTTGTTTGACAACGAAAATATCTATGAGTTTCAACATGTCAAAAGGCTTGTACGAATATACTCTTCCAACAAGTTTAGGAGTTTTTTCGCCAACAGTAACCAATAGTTTTTGTATCCAAGAACCGATAATTTTCTTTTCTTCGATAATATTGAGTTTTAAAAGCATAAACATATCGTATTTGCCCTCATAATCTGAAGACAAGTTAAAATCGATTATAACTGAATTCCCTTCTTCGTCGTCAGCAAGAATTCCCCCCAAATTTATTCTACTTTTATTCAGTCTTGCTTGAGGATTCAATGAAATTACTTCAAGTTGAGCACCTTCGACGTTAAGCTTACCTGTATTGCGAATGAGAATCTCGATTTCGCATCTCTCACCCCATTGCAGAATTCCATCGCCATTACCCTCGCTAAAACCCCACTGATCATCGTCAAAATTGGATACCTCAAATGTGAACGGTCCCAGAGGTAATGGTTCAATAACAATCTCAGCCTTGGAATAGATCACAAAATCTCTCTCTCCCTGTTTACTTTCGCCAAACTGGAAGAACAATTCAATTTTCTCGTTAGGTTTTACGTCAGGTGATACAAGAAGCATAAGCGAGTTGACACTTGATTTGGTTTCAAGTGCGTTGATTTTTTGGAAAATGATACGACGGTTCAGTACTTGCACATATTTCGAATACGAATAGCAATATCCTGATAATTGCTTAAACTTAAGACCGGTTACATTTTCGATATGCACTTTGATTGCAAGCAATTCACCTTCGTTGACTTGTTTATTAAAACCTCCCGGATGTCCGATTGTAGCGTAATCCTTGATAAGTTCGAGTTCTTTCACTTGAATAACTCTTTGAGTTTCAATGTTTTTACTCATTTCTAAGTAGGGAATCGGCGGTTTGAGCTTTTCAAGTCTTCGGGTAATTGTAATCTGCTTTTTTCGCAGCTCTTCTTCTCGAACCTTGGTGTTTCTGGTGATTATTTCATCATAAATATATGCATAATCACTTTTTACCTTATCAGAATAACAATCGATTGCATGTTCTGCTTTTGCTCTGAGTTCTGAGCTTTTTGTGTGATAGTAAATTTCATAAAGTACCGGCAAACTCTGCTTCGCGCAGATATATCCAATATTGTCAATAATCGTAGCAATAATTTTGGTTGAATATTTTTCGTAGTCAGCAAGAATCTTGTTATAAAACCCAAGTACAATATCGTTATTAATTGTTTTTATCGCATCTGTGAAAACACCAAGCATAATTGGCTTTTTCACAATTATTTCTTCAACTGTCTTAATGATTTTCCCATTGATTCCCTGGCTAACCAACGCACATGCACAAGATTCAGCACGCTTTCCAGAAAAACTTTGTATTGATTCTGCTAAAACCTTGATTGAGTCAGCATCACCAATTTTAGCAAGCGCAATCGCACAGTTAGCAGCAACAATATCGTCTTCATCTGATGATAGTGAAACGATAAAAGCTTGTTTGTTTTCCGTTTTTACGTTATTTTTCAACAGTGTGGAGACTTTGCGTCTTTCTTTCAGATTACCGTTTTGCAGGATTTCGATGAGTTTTTGATTATCTGCTTGTTGGAATTTCTCAACTTCCGGTGAAGTATTACTGCATGAAATTACGATTAATACAGATAATATCAGAGGTATCAGCATATTGATGTTATTTTTCCGAGAACTTACACTCATTTCTTTCTCCTACATTTCTGATATTTAAC
>JAIOTL010000100.1 GCA_021106775.1 Planctomycetota bacterium
AAAACGATTATAAGAGAATTGAATTTCAAATTCTGAAATACCAAAAAAGGTATGGATGGAGCCATAAAGATGTACTTCGATTAACTCACGTAAAACCAGATAATCAAGAAAAAGATCAAATATTTCAGTATATTACTCATGATAAGAATCCACATAATCCTGCGCTTGAGCAAATAGACTGTTATGCTAAAATTACATGCGCAGAAGATGAGAAAACAGTTTTATCATTAGTTAAGCAAGCAAAATTCCCTCTTGAAATGATACCGACTAAATGGCATTCGTCAAATGTGTTGTCTGTAGTAATAGAATATATCGGTTATAAATCTTTGATAAGAAATCTTGCGAAATTTACTCACAAGGAAGTATTTGATGATCATGAGATAGTTGACTATGTCGTACATAAGATAATAGATCCAGATATCATAATAAAATCTCTTATTCATCCAGTTTCCATATTGTCGGCATTAAAAATATATAGGTCAGGAAAAGGATACCGGAGTAACATTGAATTTAAGCCTAATATCGAGATCATTCAAGCACTCAATAAAGCATTTAGTTTATCTTTTTCGAATGTTCAACCAACTAATAAAAGAATTATGTTAGCACTTGATGTTTCAGCATCAATGGATTATGGTAATGTATTAGGAATACCATTTCTCACCCCAAGGGATGTAATTGCAGCCATTGCTAAAGTAACCTCAGAAGTTGAAAAAAAAGAGAATCTTGTAATTGGAGCTTTTACCTATTATAAAACTTCAAGCGATTTTTTTTCCTATGAAGATAATTTTATTAAACTGTCAGTTGAAACAATTCAGAAAATTTCGTTGGAAGAACTTATTAATGCGTTAAAAGCATTACCTTTTTCACGTACTGATTGTTCTTTGCCAATGCGTTTTGCTTTAAAACACAGAATTCCAATCGATGCTTTTGTAATATATACAGATAATGAAACATATTATAATGAAAATTCAAAACTTACTCCTGCTCAAAGTCTTCAATTATACAATAAAGTAATGAACGTAAACGCAAAATTAATTGTGGTTGCCACCACTGCAACTGATTTTTCGATCGCTGATCCGGATGATCACAATATGCTGGATATATGCGGATTTGATTCAAATTGCCCAACAATTATCAGTGATTTTATAGCAGGAAAAATTTAAATTTAGATGTTATAAATAATAAAAATAAGTCGCAGTACTTTTGACGAAAATACCAGAAATGCTTTATTATAAATAAATTTGACATTTCATAGCAAAATTTCAAGACTTTGCTAAAATTATAAGGTGGAAATATGAAAGTCTCAGGAATGAAATATTGGTGTAATAAAATTATCCATTACTTATGTAAATCCAATGAACCTTTGATCAACCAAAGGAAACATGCCCAGCTTCAGAAAACCTAGATATAATTTAACCTTTGATGAGGATAAGGGCTCACTATATTCCTTCGATCCCAACGAAATAAGGATTTTAAGATTTGGTGGTCAATACCCTGTTGCTTGTAAAAAAACAGTGGAGAATCCACATTGGATGAACTATATCCCAACTAACTCGTTTCCATTCCTTTTTAGTATTCCACTATTCAAAGCTACAAAGGGAGATGGGAGATATCAAAAATACCTGCAGAAAAAGGTTAAAACCTATGAAAAACTCGTCGAATATCTCGGACCCGAAAACGTTACTACAGTAAAGAGGTTTCGGCGACGTCAGTGGTTCATTCTGTGTTTACTCATGAACGGGGGTGAATATGCCAAAAGCTTTACTCAGCTGAATCCCGCCTTATCGTACCTACTCTCAGCACATGCAGTTTTCCATCCCTTGCGTTCGAAGAAATACTGGCGATCAATAAGATCTCTTATCCTTAAACCCAGGAAAGAGATAGTTGAGTATTTCGGGTTCCCAGGAAGAAACGCTGCTGTGCGGTTATTTGAAAAGATACACCCAAGGCTCTGTTCTCTTGACCTTTTTTTCTGGTTAAGAAAAGAGCTCAAGGAAAGACCCGAGTTGATCAGAGATCTAAGTTTCCTGCCATCCTTGAATGCAGGTGTTATAAGTCTTATGCTTTCTGATTATTCAAAGTATACTAAATATGAACTTCTCATGGATATCAACTCATGCAGCAAGGAATCCGAGAAACCAGTAACATATTTCTTTTTAAGGGACATTCTAAGAATGCAGGATGCCCTAAGGGATCATGGTATCAATGAAGATATTCCATTGTTCGAAAGGAGATTTCAAGTCGAAGCATTTCATAATATGCTCGCAGGGAAACTGAATGATACAGAGATCTTGATCAATAGAGAATATCCAGCTAACTCGCTGGTGGATGTTGATAGTCCAGCTTTCACCATTAAGAAGATCAAGGATAGCCGTTCTCTCCATGCTGAGGGAGAGTTCATGGTACACTGCATTTATTCTTATCATAAGGAAATATTAAAGGGAAATTATCATGTGGCACGCATACTAGAATCCCAAAGGTTGACAGTTCTGTACCGTGAGTTCATGAACACTTATAAATTGATTGAAGTTCGTGGTAAGTATAATTCAGAAGCAAGAGAGGATGTGGTCGAAATGATACTGAACTGGTTGAACGGGAGAAGGATTTTCGTGGATGAAGCTGAACGAAGAAGGCAATTAGAGAAGAAGTATCAAACGGTATTATTCGAAGATATAAAGGAAATTGCTTCTTCATGAAATTACTGATCCTTGCTGACATGAACGATTTCCACTGGGATCACGGAACAGGTAACGTAGACGCGGTTATATCTTGCGGTGACATGTATGATGATGTTATTATCGAAGCAGCTGAAAGCTACAAAGCTTTGAAAGTCCTTGCGGTCAAGGGCAACCATGACAGCGAGGAAGATTTTTCGGATACTATCATTGATCTGCATTTGAATATTGTTAGGATAAATGGAGTCACCTTTGGTGGATTCAATGGAGCGTGGCAGTATAAAGACCACGGTTTTTATATGTATTCACAAGATGAAGTAAAAGAACTGCTGTCATCTTTTCCAAAAGTGGATATTTTCATATCTCACAATTCACCAAGGGGAGTTCATGATAGGGATGATGGAGTGCATTATGGATTTGAAGCGTTTAACGATTATATTGAGAAATGCAAGCCAAAGCTTTTCATCCATGGCCAT
>JAIOTL010000217.1 GCA_021106775.1 Planctomycetota bacterium
AATCGACCTACGCAAACTCGGCAGACTATCAATGCAGATTGCAAGACAGGTCATGATACAAAAGCTGCGCGAGGCGGAATGGGAAATCATTTACGAGGAATATTATAAGCTTAAGAAACAACTTATTACTGCAGAAATCATGAATGTCGACGAATGGGGTAATCTGCACCTGAAACTCGATAGAGGTCGCACAGAAGCGGTTATGCCGCGTAAAGAACAGATACCGACGGAACAATACATGCGAGAGGGTGAAGGCGGTAAACCAATTCTCGCGATAATTCTCGATGTCAAAAAAGAGAGCAAAAGGAAAGATTCGCGCAAATCAGCATCGCGGGTGCGCATCATCCTTTCACGGGCGAATAAAGAATTCGTACACAGATTATTCGAACGCGAAGTACCGGAAATCAAGAACAAAGTCGTTTCAATCAAGGCAATCGCGAGGATAGCGGGAATCCGCACAAAACTTGCTGTTCAATCCAATGATTTGAAGGTTGACGGTGTTGGTGCGTGTGTCGGCACAAAGGGCAATCGAATAAATAAAATCACGGCTGAGTTGAATAATGAAAAAATTGATGTCATCCATTTCAGCGACGATATTGAAACCATGATTTTCAATGCGCTAAAACCCGCAAAGGTTTCAACCATCATACTTGATTATGATAGAAATCGCGCCATGGTCGTTGTGCCGGACGATGAACTGAAGCTGGCGATAGGTAAAAAGGGCATCAATGTCAAACTTGCCAGCGAGCTAACCAACTGGCATCTCGATATAATCACGTCGTCGCAGGAGGGTGAGCTTGAGCACCGCACAATCGCGAAGCTGCTCACGGTTGAGGGTGTGGATTATACGCTTGCCAAGGAGCTTTTTGATGTTGGTCTCAACGAGTTTGACGAAATTTTGGAGGAGTCGCCGGAGAATCTGGAGGAGATGATTGGGGGTTTCAAGGCGGATGACGGAAAGAAGCTGCAGGACGCGATTTTGGACCTCAGCGAGGAGGATTATTACGCGAAAGTTACCCCTGAGCAGATTGAGGAAGTCAAGAAGATTCGCGAGCAGAATGCGTCTGGTGGCGAGGGTGCTGAAGGTGTTAAGACAACCGAGGATGCAAAACCTACGCCTGATGATGATACAACAACCGAGGATGCGAAACCTGAGTCAGCTGAAGCAACTGAGCCCGTAAAGGATGAAGAATCCGCTGATGAACCTGAAGCTTCGGAATCTACTGAGATTGTTGAGGATAAAGCGTCTGAGAAGGTTGAGAAGGTTGAACCGGTTGTGGAGCCAGAAGCGGAAAAGCCAACAGAAAAGCCGAAGAAAAAGAAGCCTGCAAAGAAAGCAGCTAAAAAATCACCCGCAAAGAAGGCTGAGAAAAAAGCACCAGCAAAAGAGAGCGATTCTGACAAAGCTGCTGCAGACAAGAGCGATGCTGACAAAGCTGCAGCGGAAAAAGCTGCTGCAGACGCCATCGGCTCATACGACCCAACCGACGACGAGTAACGATGACAATCACAAAAGAACGTCATTGCGAGGGAGTGTAACGACCTTCGCAATCTCTTGATTTCCATTGATGATTCGAAAACACACTAACGATTTTCAATCATCACCAATTGCTGTTCGGTCAACGCTATCGCTGACAAAATTTACCAATTGTCATTCCCAACTTGATTGGGAATCCAGTAACATAACATTGTCTCTGAGATTCTTACGCTTCGCTCAGAATGATGTCTTGGGTGCATTGTGCATGCTGGCTCGCAATTGTCAACTAATACACAACTCCCGATGTCATTCCCGCGAAAACGGGCGGACGAAGTCCTTTAATTATCCAGGATAGTCCATCCCCGACAAGGAATAAAACCAGTTATTTATTCTGTATTTTCAAATAGGGTGAATTCATTTTAAATGGAATATAGTTAGATGTTAAGGAACTTATTATTCTCGACTGATCTTTCTGTAATAAAGTTTTCAGTTCGTCTTTCTTAAAATTTTTTGCTGTTAACTCATCTATGCATCTAGTTATATACTGCATCATATTTATATTGCTGAATAACAATACATCAATCGAATTGAAATATTGAAGGTTATTAATCTGATTAATGTGAAATCGGTTCTTAATTTCAATAATGTGAGTTTCAATATGCTCTATTCTGTGTGTTTTAATACCATTTACACAATAAGGTTTATAGAAACGTTCATCATAGAAAATTGCACATATTCTATTGCTCAATGGATAGAAAACCTGCAAACCATCTGCATCATATTTAAAATTATTACTAGCCCTGTTACTATGAAAATACTTATTGTATAGGACTACTGGCGAATCAGAAGTTATAAAATCAATATCAGTATTATTTATTAAGAATAATAATCTGAAATTCAACCAATAAGCTGGAATACTTACACCAACTAAAACTCCTCCACGATACGGTTTATCGAGTTTTTGAGGTAATTCTTCAAAATGAAATGGATCTATTCCATTCTCAAACATTAATGCAATACGTTTCGATCTAGCATATGTTAATCCTGTAAATACAATAAATTCTGAATAATCATGGCTTGAGATTGTTTCAATTCCATTTGAGATGATTTTATGTAACAATATTCCATGTTTGTCATCAAGTTTCGTAATATCTTCCTCGTCTTGATCTGATCCATAAATTCGACTACCTTTACACTGTTTCGCAATATTATTCTGATTACAGTTTTTATCCTTAAATCGAAAGACATTAATAGTGGTTCTATCGTCATTTGAGGAGAAATATCTTAAATAGAATTGGGGAATGTAATGTTGGTTTTCTTTTTTTTGATGTTTTTTTGCCATATACAACTCCTAACAATATTTGTATGTAGTATAACAAAATTGCTTCGGAGTTGGAAAGATATGATATTTATTCAGAAAGGATTTGGGCGATGATTTCGGCGATGTCGAAGCGGGCGATTTCCTCGTCCTTGTTCAGCGCTTTGCACGCATCCTCAAACATCGTCAGGCAGAACGGACACGCGGACGCAATCACCTCAGCATCTGTCTTCAACGCCTGCTCCGTCCGCACAACACTTATTCGGTCGCCAATTGTCTCCTCCATCCAGTTCCAGCCACCACCCGCGCCGCAACACATGCTCTTGCCATGA
>JAIOTL010000130.1 GCA_021106775.1 Planctomycetota bacterium
ACTTCACCGCTGTATTGTCCGCGTTGACCCATGTTCCCTCTTTAAATGGTGATATAACTTCCAAGAGATAATATCGATTTTTATGCCAGCATTTCTTAACTGCTTTATCAATTATTATCACATAAGGAGCAAAAATCACTATTATTAAATATTTTTCAATCCATGTGCAAAAAGTGGGGTGTATCTTCTACGAAATCTGGAAATTCCGCAAAATATTCAAAGAAACGGAAAGAAAAGCATGCTTGCATGCCTTATTTGATGTTGCTGTGACCTGACCAATTGAGCTTTGTTTGCAATCTATCAAAAAAAGTCCGTCTGCCTGAAACAACTAACAGCATCTTTTCGATTGCAGTTTCGATTGTAACGATATCGCCAACTTTCAGCTCTTGCATGTTTTGTCCGTCAATGGTTAGTGCAACCGTGTCGTTTTTTTCGACTAAAGTAAGTTTAATGGGGAATTCACCGGGCAGAACAAGCGGTCGCATTGACATTGTATGCGGGCAGATTGGCGTGATGATTGTCGCATTCATTGTGGGATGGATTATCGGTCCGCCTGCACCAAGCGAATGCGCAGTCGAGCCTGAAGGTGTCGAAATTATCACACCGTCAACGTGGTAACGCGTACAGTATTGATTTTTCACCTCTAGCGAAATCTTGATAATTCTCGAGAAATGCGAACGGGAAATCACCGAATCATTAAGCGCATAACTTTCGAAGATGCTGACACCCGCACGATTCACAGCAACTTTGTGCATCATTCTTTCTGAAAGCTGGAAATCACCGTGCAAAATCTTGTTTAGGTCAGAGAGGAACTCGAGAAATTCGAACTCAGCCAAAAAGCCGAATTTACCGAAATTTACACCCAGCACGGGTACAGGATTTCCTTTGAGTCTGCCAGCGACATTAATCAAACTCCCATCTCCGCCGAACATAATTATCAAATCGGCATCAAGCACCGAGAAATCTTCTTCGCCGTCTTTGTCCACAAGAATTAATTCCGCCTGATCTTTTATCAGCGGGATAATTTCATCCATCGCCCGGTTTACGTCGTCCCTGATACCGGAACCCGTGAGTACAACCCTGAGTTTTTCATCGTTATTTGCTGTTTTTTCGATGTCAGCGTTCATATTTTTCCCATAAAATGCATTTCATTGGATTATCACATTTTGTATAATCATAGTCAAAACATGGTTGTTTTCAATTGTTGTTCTATTACAACTTGTTTATTAAGCCATAAAAAATCTACTCTAAAAATGAAAAAAAATGAACATTCTTGGACAATAATTGCTAAGCTTAAATGGAAATGGAAAAGAGGAAGACGATTAGAATTCATTCTGTTGTCAATAACCTTTTTTAATTGAATATTTTAATCCTTTTTATTCGGAGGTTTGCATTATGAAAAAACTAATGCTTGTTTTGGTCGTAGTTGCATTCGCAACAATGTCATTCGGTTGTAATGGCACGGATAATGGTCCCAGCAACGCTGGTTTGCCGATTCCTGATTGGTTCCTCAATCCACCCATGGAACCCGGTATGGCAATTTTCGGGACAGGTACTTTCACAATGGACTCAATAGACGAGCTTCAGTTGGGAAGAACCGCAGCAGCAGCAGCAGCAAGAAGAGAAATTGCGGAATCTATGAAAGTCAAGCTGCAAGGTGTTTTGAAAAACTATGCAAAGAAAATCGTTACAGCTGAGAAGAAAACAAAGTATGAACAACTTACTCAGGATGTCATGCGTCAAATCGTTGATAACACAATTCACGGTGCAGTGATTCAGCAGCAGGATATCAAACCTTATGAAGGTAAATTGCTTGTTTTCGTGCTTGTAAGAATTGGTTTTGACGGTGTTGCAAAGGGTCTCTCTGATGCAACAAGGAAAGAGTTCGAAGAAGTTGAAGAAAATGCTGCAGAAGCTTTTGCAGAGATGGACGAACTTTTGAAGGCTCAGTCGCAAAAACCATACGTTACGGATTCAGCCAAGTCTTATGCAAAAGCACCGACACCAGAATAATTGATTTTTGAAATTTTAAGGCTGTCTACGGGCAGCCTTTTTTTTTGTCTAAATCGCATATTTTTAATTGATAATTTTGTATATTTATCGGAAATCAGCTATTTATATTACAAAAGAAAAAATTCTTTTCTTTTTTGAATTTTAGGAGGTTCTAATGAATTCAAATAAGGTCATTATCATTCTTTTGGTCATTTTGTGTTCGATTTTTGCCTATCAGACTTTTTTCCAAAAAACAAATACAAACATTGAAAAAGCTTATGCCACCGATAGTTCCAGTAACACGGAAATACTGGTTGTACCGTTTAACGTCAATTCAAGTGAACAAAAACTCGCTGTCTTCAAAAAGGAAGATGTTCGGTACAAAGGCAACAAACTCCCCAATCAATGGTGCATGGCAGTTTACGACATGAGAGACGGCAGAAAACTCAAACTTGAAGCCAGCCGCTGGATTGAAAACGATTTTTTCCTCAAGGACTTTAACATCGAAGAAAGACACAAATCAGTATTGCATCCAGAATCTCTCAGAGAAATGAAAGTAAAAGGTGATGAGTTTGATCCCAACGACGATAAAAAAGAAGAACCCAAGAAGGATGAAACCAAAAATCCTGATATTGATGCTCCCGATTGGTTCCTGAATCCATCAACCCACTCAGATAGAACAATTTACGTACAGAACGTTTTGGTAATGAACAAACCTGAAGAACTTCTTGATGCAAAAATAAATAACTCCTCCGCAGCCAAAAGGGAAGTTATGAAATCAGTAAACTCTGTGGTAATTAAAACGCTGGGTAGTTATAGAGACAAAATTCAAGACAGTGAATTGAAAGAGAAATATTACAACTTTATTTATTATTTTTCAAAAACAGCATTCGATATTAATAGCCTGTCAACATTCAGCCGTAGAAATCACTTAATTCAGAAGGATGGAAAGTTTATTCTGTTCAGCCAGATAAGTGTAGATTTCAAAACAATCACAGATGTCTTTTCGGACGAAGCGATGAAGGAGTTTCTGGCAATCTGTCCCGAAGCCAAGGAAGCATTTGTTGATGCAAAAAAACAAGTTGTTGCAATGACTGAAAAAGCTTTTTATACCGAATCCGCGAAAACTTACTTGCCTGAGTAATCTGTTCTGAGTAGTCAAACTTAGCTTGTCTTCGGACAGCCATTTTTTTGTGGGCTGTCATTCTGAGCGAAGCGAAAGAATCCCTGATGCCATCGAATATAACTTGACATATAGACTGTTTTTGCTGAAAATTTGACAAATTCTGTTAGCGAAAGCGAAATATTTCTTTGTTTTCGGACAAACAACCTGTTCAGTTGTATGAAAATCAAACGTGTGATTGTTACCCTCGATGGAGCTCCTGAGATTGCCACGTCAGTCGCTTTTGCTCCCTCCTCGCAATGACACTGTTATTTTTGTTCATCGGACAGCCATTTTTTTGTGCGAAGATTGTTTTTACTTGTTAAATTTGCGTTTGAAGTTAAATTTGGTGAAAATACTGATAAGGGCAGAGAATGTACAAGCGGATTATGCTTAAAATCAGCGGGGAAGCACTTTCTGGTGAAGGTCAGATGGGATATTCGCCTGACGACGTGAATTATATCTCCCGCGAACTCAAGATGCTGAAGGACGCTGGCTTCGAAATCGTCGTCGTCCTCGGCGCAGGCAATTTTGTACGCGGAAAGCATCTGAAGGAGCTGAATATTCATCAATCCATGGCAGATTACATGGGGATGCTCGGAACGGTGATGAATGCAATCGCTTTGACGGAAACC
>JAIOTL010000345.1 GCA_021106775.1 Planctomycetota bacterium
AGGTGTTGTATTTGGTAGACACGATAAATTTAAAGAGCTTCTAAAAAGAAATCAAATTGACCAAAAGATTATTGATAATATTATGCGTGAACTATAAACATATTTAGGAATTATTAATGTCTAATAAACCAGATGTTGAATCTTTAGATGATATCAGAGCATATTCTGAAAAAATTAAAGCAATTGGCAAAAAATCAGGTTTGAATACATTTGGAGCTCATAAGACTGAAAAAGCTATTGAAGAATTTGCAAAGAAGACCCATAAAAATTGTGCAATAAAATTCTATTCTGATTTGAGAACAAGTAACTCTGATTTACAAGAGGAAAATGGACAATTGAAAAAATCGGCTATTGTTAGTGCATTTATAATGTTTGTTGGTAATGTTGCAATTGGTTTTGCTTCTGGGTGTTTACATAAAGATGGCAACAATGATCTGATGTATTTAATTTTTATACTTGGCATTGTGATAGCAATTTTGGGATTTCTAAAATTAAATAAAACAAAAAAATAAATCAGTGTTTGAGGCGTTTTTTCTGCGATTTTTGTGATTTACGGGCTTTTTTCTGCTCTGTTTTTCTATCCTTCTCCTTGCGCTTCTTCTCCTTCTGGTACACGCTGCGCAGATGCTTGAGCTGATGCTGAATCACAATCTGCTCCCCCGCCGACAAACGCTGTATAAAAAGTATGCCCTCAATATGGTCAAACTCGTGCAGAATTACCTCCGCCAGATACCCATCCGCATCCAACGTAAACTCTTCGCCGTCAACGTTCTGCGCAACAACTTTCACCGACATCGACCGATTAACATCATGCCGAATCCCCGGAATCGACAAACAACCCTCCTCCTCGCGCTGTTCACCCTCCAAACCAGACAGCACCGGATTGATGAACACCATCTCGGTTTTCGCACGCTCTTTTTCGTCCTCCTCAGCCGGGTTCGTATTCACCACGAAAACTCGCTTGAGCACGCCGACCTGCGGGGCAGCAAGCCCGACGCCAGCACTTTCGTACATTGTGGTGAACATGTCCGTCACGAACTTGCGCAGCCTGTCGTCAAATGTGCGCACCTCTTCCGAGACCTTGTTCAAAAGCGGGTCCGGGTATTTTACGATTCTCATTTCCTGACGCTCCATGGTTCAAATTACTTAATGTTTTTCACATCATTTTTATTTCATACATTAATTATACCACCCCTGTCAATCTCAACTTATTAATGAACGGGATTAACAAGCATTCGTAACAGAACCTGCAAATTCCGTAAACATTATAAAGGGGACGTAATTTAAAAGGGGTGCTGGCACCCTACATGTTGCGGCGATATTTGCCACCTACTTTGAACAACGCGTTAGAAATTTGTCCGATTGTCGCCACTTTCGCAGTTTCAACAAGCTCCTCGAAGATATTTCCGCCTGCAACCGCAACTTCCTGAAGCTTTCGCAGCGCAATTTTCGCTCGTTCCTCGTAATGCGTCTGAATCCCCTGCACCGACTGTATCTGATTCTCCTTTTCGTCGTCGGTTGAGCGTCTCAGCTCGGGTTCCGGCTCCTCGAAGCCGTCCTCCATGGTTTTCGGGTCGATAAACGTATTAACGCCCATAATCGGGTACTTGCCGACGTGCTTCAGATGCTCATAATACAGCGACTCCTCCTGGATGCGATTGCGCTGATACGACGTTTCCATCGCTCCCAACACCCCGCCGCGGTCGGCAATCTCGCAGAATAAATCCAGCACAGCCTCCTCAACCAGATTCGTGAGTTTTTCGAGGAAAAAGCTGCCCTGATTCGGGTTTTCGTTCTTCGCCACGCCAAATTCACGGTTAATAATGAGCTGAATCGCCACCGCCCGACGCACGCTCTCCTCTGTGGGTGTTGTAATCGCTTCGTCGTAAGCGTTTGTGTGCAGCGAATTGCAATTGTCATAAATCGCCAGCAAACCTTGAAGTGTCGTGCGAATGTCGTTAAAGCTGATTTCCTGCGCATGCAGAGACCTGCCTGACGTTTGTATATGATATTTCAGCTTTTGTGAGCGAGCATTTCCGCCGTACATCTCGCGCATTGCAATCGACCAAATTCTGCGTGCAACCCGCCCGATAACCGCATATTCCGGATCCATGCCGTTGGAGAAAAAGTATGACAGATTCGGCGCGAAAGCATCAATTGGCATGCCGCGATGCAAATAATTCTCCACGTACGTAAAACCGTTAGAAAGCGTAAGAGCCAGTTGGGTGATAGGGTTCGCACCAGCCTCAGCAATGTGATAGCCGGAAATTGAGACCGAATAAAAATTTCTAACACTGTTGTCAATGAAATACTGCTGAATGTCGCCCATCATGCGCAGCGAGAATTCAGTCGAGAAAATACACGTGTTCTGCGCCTGGTCTTCCTTCAAAATGTCCGCTTGCACGGTTCCGCGGACGGTTGCCAGAGTTTTTGTCTTGATTTCAGCATAAATTTCCTCAGGGATGATGTTGGCGTCTGCAAGCTCTGCACCGGTACAGCCCAGAAGCTCAAGACCGAGTCCGGTGTTGTTCTCAGGCAGTTCCTTTGAATAATCGTTCGGGTAAAGCCTGTAATGCGGTGCTTCCAGCACGGAATCTTTCCATTTTTTCTTGATAAATTCACGTGCTTCCGTTATTTTATTATTCGTTTTCAACCATTTTTCGACATTCTGGTCAATTGCGGTGTTGAAGAAATACGCAAGCATAATCGGCGCAGGACCATTGATTGTCATGCTCACCGACGTCATCGGGTCGGTTAAATCGAAACCGGAATACAAGCGTTTGGCATCGTCAAGCGAACTGATTGCCACTCCGGAATTGCCGATTTTTCCCCAGATATCCGGTCGTCTTTCAGGGTCGTTGCCATAAAGCGTAACGGAATCGAATGCCGTGGAAAGCCTTGCGAAACCATGCCCGCTGGCGAGATAGTGAAATCTGCGATTCGTCTTTTCAGGTCCGCCTTCGCCCGCGAACATGCGTATCGGCTCTTCGTAATCGCGTTTAAGAGGGAAAACTCCTGCGGTGTACGGGAATTCACCCGGCACATTCTCAAGTTTCCGCCATTTCAGGATTTCGTGAGCACTCTCGAACTCAGGCAGCACAACGCGCGGGATGACCGTACGTGAAAGCGATTCCTTCACTAACGGTTGCTGAAAAATTTTATCGCGAACTTTGTACTCAAAAACCTCTTTCGCGTAACGCTCGCGGTATTCCTGCCAGGATTCAAGCAGCGTGGTGTTTTCAGGAGTGATAAATTGTTCGTAATGCTTTTTCAAGGCGTTCAGCGTGTTGATGATTGCTGTTTTGTCAGTGCCTTCGGGCAGCGCGATGCCGTCATCGAGTGCTTTTTCATACGTTTTTTTGGTTTCCGCAATTTCCTCAAGTTTTGCTGCGATTTTTGCTTGTTTATCCGTTTCGGTTTTGTATTTTCGCACTGTCTCAGCGATTTCAGCGAGGTATCGTGTACGATTCGGCGGGATAACGTGTTTAATTTTGCGATAATCGCGCTCACGGGCGGTTGCGATTGAAGATTTCCATGAAACATCGGTTTTCGCATTAATTGTGTCAATAAGTTGTGCGTAGAAATTATTCACGCCGGCATCGTTGAAACTTGACGCAATAGTCGGAAATACCGGCATTTCCTTCAGGTCTTTTGCGAATTCCTTGCGATTTCGCTGCACCTGCTTGCGAATCGAGCTTAGCGCGTCCTCGGAACCTCTGCGTTCAAACTTGTTGAGGACGACCATGTCAGCGAGGTAGAGCATGTTGTGCTTCTCAAGCTGAAGCTGTGCCCCGAATTCCTGCGTCATCACATACAGCGAGACGTCCGACACTGTCGTTATCTGCGTGTGCCATTGCCCGATGCCGGGAGTTTCGACGATAATCAGGTCGTAGCCAGCTTTTTTCAGGATGTCAATCGCTGCATAAGTTACTGCAGGCACCTCGGTGATAGACTCACGCGTGGCAATTGAGCGCATGTACGTGTTGTCATTCATCGCCGTGGAATTCATGCGGATTCGGTCGCCAAGCATCGCACCGCCTGTAACCTTGATTGACGGGTCAATTGCGATGAGAGCGACGGTTTTTTCCGGGAAATCGTGATTGAAACGCAGAATAATCTCGTCGATCAGCGAGGATTTACCTGCGCCGCCCATGCCGGTGATGCCAACCACAGGAATCCGTTTGCCTTCCTTCCCTGTCGGACTTATTTCAGGTTTCGAACCTTCAAACTCCGCCTGTGTGATTGCTCGTGCAACTGCGCTCCAGGATTTCGGCGTGTTGTCGATGTTTGAGATGTCGGGCGTGCCAGCCGCTTCAAGCGTGGAGAAGTCCGACTTGCGCATCAAATCATTTATCATGCCCTGCAAACCGAGTTTTCTGCCTTCGTCGGGGTGATATGTAATTGCGATGTTTTTTTCGCGCAGCTCACGTGTTTCGCGTGGAACAATGACTCCGCCGCCGCCGCCGAAGATTTTTATATGTTTTGCACCAAGCTCATCAAGCAATTCGCGCATGTACGTGAAATATTCCATGTGCCCGCCCTGATAGCTTGTTACCGCTATCGCCTGCGCGTCTTCCTGCACCGCGGTCTCGACAACCTCGCGAACCGAGCGGTCGTGCGCCAGGTGAATCACCTCTGCTCCTGTGCCTTGAATTATCCTGCGCATAACGTTTATTGCTGCGTCATGCCCGTCAAACAGCGATGCTGCGGTTACCACGCGAATCTTATGCTTCGTCTGCACCGGCTCGGTCTCAATTGTTGTCGGCAGCTCGGTATTCCCCGTTTGCTTGTCCGTCATCTCAAACCCCTTACATATATTTATGTGTTAATTTCTGATAATTACATATTGTCATTCCTGCGAAGGCAGGAATCCAGCAAATTCTTCAAATTCGGCTGTTATGGATTCCCGTTTTCATGAGAATGACAGAAAAGGACATTTTATCCTTATAAATATGATTACTTGAATACTGCATCTTAATTCCATCCGCAAATATTGCAACCATCCTTGACGGTTTTTCTTTCGACCCTGATGGATAATTTGTAAGTTTTACATGCTGTTAGCAATGACAAACTGTTTTTTGTATAATGAAACAAATCTTACAGAAGGAAATAAAATGGAAACTGACGAACAAGAAATTAAATACGAAGAAAAATACGTTGCTTTCCTCGACATCCTCGGTTTCAAGGATTTAATTGACCAAAACAAAAAGGACTCAATACACTCAATAATAAATATAAACTCATCAATTTCATTTGTAAATCAACTTATAAAGGAAATTGAAACTGTGAGTGTTAATGTTAAACCAGAAGAACCAAGTTATAAAAATCAGATAAAGATATCTTACAAGTATTTTTCAGATTGTATTTGTGTTTCCAATCAACACCTATTTTTTCTCATTTTAAACTTGCAAGTACTTCAATTCTATTTAGCAACAAAAAACATTTTTATTAGAGGAGGTTTGGCAAAAGGAAATCATTTTGAAAATGAAAACATCATTTTTAGTAAAGGACTTGTTGCTGCATACAAATTGGAATCAAAGAAGGCAGATTATCCAAGAATTATTATTCATGATTGTTTAGTTGAAGAAATACTATTAAATAAAAACATGTATTTAATAGGAAATGATGGAATAAAATTTTTAGATTTCCTTGGATTCTTAGAATGGATTAAGGATGAAGAACAAATAGATAAAATAAAAACAAATATAAGAGAATCGATTATTTGGCAAGTTGAAACTAGTAAAGAAGATAAAATTACCCAAAAATACAATTGGCTTGTTGAGTATTTTAATTTCAAAGTTGAAGATGAATACAAAATTGATCCATCCATCTTCAAATTCGCATACAAAAATTATGAATTTGAAAAACCTTCTTAACTGGATTCCCGTTTTCACGGGAATGACAATGTTAGGTTTGCGAATCATCAGTAATCCTGTGTGATTGCCACGTCAGTCGTTTTGCTCCTTCCTCGCAATGACGCTGGATGGGGATGTGTGTGTCATTCAGAGGGAGTGAAACGACCGAAGAATCCAGGATAGTCATACTCAAAACGTGTATACGGAATGTTTCGGATTTTCCATCAAATTTAGAGATTCAAGAAAAAGAATTAATTCAACATTGAATGAACATAATTTAACCACTGTGTAACCGTTGTTATATATTCTGCTAGCCTGGATTCTTTACTCCGCTTCGCTCCGTTCTGAATGACAATTAAGTGTGTGTTGTTAGCGATAGCGAACCTTAGTGAATTTTCGTGTTCTTCGTGGTGAAAAATGAATTTATTAATTCGCGGGAGATGTCGGTAGGGTGGATATGCTTTTTGCAGAACGTTAACAATTTATGGTGAGGAAATTATGGCAGGTAAAAAGCAGAAAACGAATGACGAAAAAACGGTCGTGCTGAATGATACGGTATCACGCATCGAGAAAAGCTTCGGCAAGGGTGCGATTATGCGGCTTGGGGACAGGAAAAACGTGAGGGTGCCGGCGATAACGTCAGGTTCTATCGGCATCGACCACGCGCTTGGCGTCAGCGGATTCCCAAAAGGCAGAATCATCGAGGTTTTCGGACCCGAATCGTCCGGTAAAACCACACTCGCGCTGCATCTCATCGCCAACGTGCAGAAACAGAACGGAGTTGCGGTGCTTATCGATGCGGAGCATTCGTTCGACCCGTATTATGCGAATCATATCGGTGTTGACCTCGACAATTTGCTGGTTTCCCAGCCCGATTACGGCGAGCAAGCACTCACTATCGCGGAAGAATTAATCACGTCGAACACGGTTGATGTTGTCGTGATAGATTCGGTGGCAGCATTGGTTCCGAAGGTTGAGCTTGAAGGTTCCATGTCGGATATGCAGGTCGGGTTGCAGGCAAGATTGATGAGCAAGGCGTTGCGGAAGCTCACAGCATTGACATCTCGCACAAATTGCATACTCGTGTTCATCAATCAGTTGCGCGAGAAGGTGGGCATAACTTTTGGGTCGCCTGAAACGACTTCCGGCGGGAAAGCGTTAAAATTTTACTCATCGGTGCGCGTTGATGTGCGAAGGCGTGCACAAATTAAGGACGGCGACAGGGTTATCGGGAATCGGACGCAGGTTTCAATCGTGAAGAACAAGGTTGCGCCGCCGTTCGTCAAAACCGAGTTCAATATCATGTTCAATGTTGGTATCGACCGCCTGGGTGAACTCATAGAGCTTGGCGCCATGCACGATGTGATAAATAAGAGCGGGTCGTGGTACAGCTTTGGCGAGACGCGGCTTGGACAAGGGCTGAATGCTGCTAAGGATACGCTTTCGGAGAGCAAAAACCGCGAGATGCTGGTTGAAATTTACCACAAAGTCCGTAAAGCTGTGTTTGAGTCGCAGGATACCAGCAAGAAATATACGCCGGTGGATTTGCCTGTGGATGAGCTGAAACAGTCTGAGCAGGTCGAATCGAAGCCAGCAAAGAAGGCGGAAACTATTGCGGAATCGGATGCAGAGAAAGTCGGCGGGAAAAAAGCGAATTTGAAGGTTAAGAAAAACGTTGCCTAGCCGATTAAATCTCAGCGAAAAATATAAAAAAATAAAAAATATTTGTAAAATAACCATGATTGCTTTACAATATATGTTAAACAACCATCAATGTTTTACAACATGAAAATTACTTGCTTGCTTCCTTTTGGTACTCCCGGCACACCCGGGAGTTTTTTTGCATGCAAGCATGCTTTTCTTAAAGTTCCCTGTTTGAAGTACACCGAATTACAAGGTTTTGTAGAGAAAATGGTAGGACAGGCTTCCTAGCCTGTCATTTTTTTTAGCCACCGATTGAAAATCTTTAATTACAGCGAAGCTGTTATGTTAGGTAGCCCCGTGTTTCAACACGGGGTTATAGAAAAAATCATTTCCTTTTTTTCACCTACCTGCACGCCAAAGGCGTGCAGGTAGGTGGTGTCGGGTGCGCATTATTTAACCCCACGCTAAAGCATGGGGCTACAAAAACATAGCCGCTTTGCGGCAAACTCCTGTATTCTTCAGTCGCTAACGCTCCTTCAGAATGACAATTTATGTGTTTTCGGTTGACAGGAAGCACATGATTCAATACACTTGATACGAAAATATAGAAAGATTGAGAATATGAATCGACAGACACCAAAACTACGAATATTCGTCGGAGTATTAGATTTGGCTTTTGGATTAATTGGTTTAACTGTAGTAATGATTATAGATTTCAAGGTTGCTAAAATTGAAAGTTTGATGGTTTATTGGCAACTATGGTTTGTGAAAAGGGAATTTACAAAATTGTAACTTTTGGGAGTTATAAGCGGAGATATTTTCCTGACCGTACTTTTGCATCACCTGTGAGACCAGACGGTTTGCCGCTTATAGATAACTCAGAAAAGCTTCAAAAACAAATTCAGAAGGAAGTCTGGAGGTTTACAGAAGAGGATTTTAACAGATGGAAGCTTCTGTCATTAATGTATTTAGCTGGAACAATTGGTTTTTATTTGCTGACAAATCTACCACTATTCGTTATTCCCATTGTTGCATCAGCAGGAATAAGTCTTTACATAATAGGTAAAATCAGGCTTTCACGAGACGCTGAGAAACTTCGACAGCAACAGGAAACAAAAGAAATCATTTCGCTCAAAGATAATCCTTTTTCTGAAAGTGAATCGGAATAAAGCACAAAAGGAAGCTGCCCGAAGACAACCCCCTTTTTGTGTGGGTAACAAATCCATTCTTCATAGTTATGCAATTGTTCAAAACTTCATAATCCTTGCGAATTCGACCTGACATTATTTCAGGTAGAAAGTCGAATTTGGTTTTGAACCAAGCTGTTGCATAAATGCCATAGGTGAGCCGCCCATCTGCATAACCATGAACGTAAATCCTTCGTACATTGCAATCTGGCGATGAATCCATCCAGTCGCATCCGTGAGAATCCTGCTACCTATCCAGCCACCACATGCGCACGCGCCGCAGCCCAGCGAAAGTGCAGTATTCGGGTAACCGTCGGACATAAACAGAATCGTGTCAACCTGCCCGTAGTTATTGAACGCAGCTCTCAAGGCGTCGTAGCTGTTCGTGCATCCAGTCGTCCCCTGTGAGTAAATCCATCCAATTGCCACGGCTTTGTTGCCTGGTGTCGCCTCGCGCAGCGTGCTGAAACATACGTAAATCTGTGTCGCATAAGTTACGATGTCAAAGCTGTCATCCTCGGTGAGAGCACTTACAAGATTGGATGTTTCAGACTGAATCGCCTGCCACCGAGTTGGATAAGCGATGACGTTGCCGTTTCGGTCGTAAATCGGCATGCCAGGATTGTGCCTGGAACTCATCGAGCCTGAACGGTCAAGAGCTAGTACAATTGTATCACCTGGGATTTCCTCATCGAGAAATGTTGGTGGGTCTTCAGGCTCTTCGTCGCCTGGCTCATCGGGAGCAGGCTCATCATTTGCGCCGTTGTCGCTTTCTTTCAAATCAGCTTCTTTTGTAGAAACCGGTCTGTCAAGGTTTCCGCCGAATATGACTTTCCCATCAGCAAACGCAGGCAGAGCGATAAAAGACAGGATGGCAAAAACCATAAGCGCATTTCGTAATGTAAGTTTAGTCATCTCAAACTCCTTTTTTGGGGTGTGTTTTCAGTACTTTACATACTGCAAAGATTGTGCCAAACTTTATGAAAGAATTGAGAAAACCTGTGTAAGTTAGGAAATATAAGCGAATACTTAAGAATGATAATTATAAAAATGCAAAGTCAGCAAATTTTTTATGTGTGAAAATTGTTTCATAAAAGGAAAAAGTGTTAATCAGACTTAACAGATTTGGTTGTGATACAGAAATAATGTTCCTGTCATTCCCAACTTGATTGGGAATCCAGCGAATACAAGAAAAATCAGTATTACTGGATTCCTGCTTTCGCAGGAATGACACACAAACCATTATATGTTTACTTCTGCCTAAGATTCAACATCATCGAGGTAAATGAAGCGCGTTTTTGATTTTTCGCGATATTTTATCGGCTTCAAGATGTAAATTAGCGACGGTAGTATGGAAAGGGCAGCAAATAGGGAGCATGCCATGGCAATTGCGGTGAAAAGTCCGAAAAAACGTGTTGGTACAAAATTCGAGAAAATCAGCACGAGAAATCCGCCGATAACCGCCACCGACGTAAACGAAATCGACTGCCCGATTGTCTGATGCGCCCGATAAATCGCCCGTTTATAATCGCCCTTGGTATTTTTGAACTCGTGTTTGAACCGGAAAATATAGTGAATCGTGCTGTCAACCGCAATCCCCATGGTAACGCTGGCAATCATGACCGTGAGAATATCCAGCGACTTGCCGGTAAAGCCCATAATTCCAAGCACCAGAAGAATCGGCATTACATTCGGAAGCATCCCGACAAGGGCGAGTCTGACCGACTGAAACAGTATCAAAAACATCACGAAAACTGCTGCAAACACCAGCATGAAGGATTTTAGCTGGGATTCCGCAAGCGAATTCAGCAAATTCGAATAAAGCAGGAAAATCCCAGTAATTTTCGGCGCAACGTCCTTAAATTCGGGCTTTTCAATGTAATTTGTGATTTTTCCGAGTAATTCCTTTCGATTTAGCGTAGGCATCGTTTCCCGTACCC
>JAIOTL010000263.1 GCA_021106775.1 Planctomycetota bacterium
ATAATCAACAAAAATCACTGAAAAAACACCGGATTGCAGTCGTCATCGTACTTGTTCTGGCAATACTAATAGCTTTGAGCGCATGCTAATGAGTAATAAAAGGAAACTCAAATCATCACAAATCGGTTTTGACAACATGTACAAACCGGTAACAGCAGAATATGTCGGCTGTTTCATCGTTTTGGTACCGTTGTTTATTTTCCTGCTATTCTGCGTTTTTTACATGCTTATGCGATATTATGGCTATACCAGCGGTTGGGAGATGCTATCTGATTTTTGGGATAATTTATTCAGCTGAAATTTCCGATAATTTTTGTTTGAATCTGGCTGAGAGCAATGAATCCGTCTCATTTTCCGCCATTTTTGAGCATAAATGCAAAGCTTTCTCATCCTTTTGGATTTTGAACCTGTTCGCAAGCGCAATAAACAAAGCATTCCGAACTTTCAGGGAATTGTCCTTCGCAGTTTTATCAAGCCATTCGAAATCAACTTTTTCATATCCAGTCATATAATTAGTCACCTGCACTCGTTGTGCTTCAGAGAATTTGGAGAAGTGCTTTATCAGCAAACGCTGCAATTCAACACCTTCCATGCCCTGTATAATCTCAATCGTCTTCTGTACAAGGATTTCATCGGTACTACCAAGATTTGCGTCAACAATTGCGAGTAATTCCGTGCTTACGCCTTCGAAAATCAGTGAATTTAACCTTGTCAGAGTTATTGTTCTGTCAAAATATTTTTTTGTATCAGCATTTTGTTCGGAATCCGCGGTCTTGGCAAGCGCAGATGCAACATCATCATCCTTGGAATATTCTGGATTCTTAATTAACCTATCAAATGCAACTGTCCGCACCATATAACTCTTTTCTTTCAACGCTTCGAGAAGAATTTGCTTTGCTTCATTTTTCTCAAATTCCTTAGCAAACTTATCCAGCAAAACACATTTATTGTTTACCGGAAATTCCCCGAATTTAGTCTTCAATTCATGCAAATACTCCTGAAATTCCTGTTTTTCAAGCTTTTGCTTGAGATAATTATACGCATGAATGGAAGCATCAACTGCACCGGTAACGATTAGTTTTTTCAACTCTGCCTTCACATCGTCGGTAAAATCAACTTGCATCAAGAATTTTGCATAACCCTCATCAATTGTCGCTTTTAGCTTTGCCTGCGTCTTAACAGGCTCACTTTTCATTAATTCGCTCAGAAATCCAAACAACTTTTTATCGAAATTCAGCATTTGCGGACTTGCCAGCATCTTTAGAACCGTCCATCGCTCATCAATTGAATCCTCGGAAGCCACCAATTTCAGGAAATTCACAAGCACCTCAGTCACAGGCTCCTTTCGATACCTGAATATTACATGGTTCACCGCTTCCTTGCGAATCTGAGTGGTGAGTGAAATATATTCTTCAGTAAGTGCCTTCAGTCCGTCCTCATCGTGATTATGCACGATATTTTGCAGCCCGAAACGTATCATGTTCATATCGGGATATTGCAGATTACCAAGTAAAACCAAAAGCTGCTCTTCTTTTGGAAACTTGCTTAGCACCGACGATGCGTTCGCGATAACTTCCTTCAAAATCAGATATTTCGGATTCTTTCGCTCAAAAGCTTCTGCAAAATCTCTAACCTTGTTATAAACTCCGGGTTTATGAATAAAATTTGTAAGAATAAGGTATTTGAAAGCTTCAGGCTGGAATCGATTGGGCTTTTGGTCTAAAATATCCAGCATGAATTCGATACTTGCATCAAGGTCAGTACGCAGCAGCGCAGTAAACATCAAGTTTTTACCCTCTTCGTCGTTTGCCTGCCAAAGCTTGTTAAACGCTTCGATTCCTGCACAACCTGCAATTATCTGCACCGCCAGTGAAACCTTCAGCAAAGGATGATTTCGAGCCCAACCCTTTAATAGTTTTTGCAGATAAATCTCCCCAAGCTCCTTACTGCCACGTTTTGCAAGCAATTCTGCTGCGGGAACGTAAATCGTCGCCAAATCCTGCTCAAATAAAGGTAAAATACGCTTTTCAAGCTCTTTTCCCTCAAAATCCTCCGCAAGTGTTACAACCGCTTTTTGCTGAGTCTCAAATGTGAAGGCGGAAGGTGTTTCAAACGCAATTTTCTTGGCATATTCGATTGTAATTGGTTCATCGTCAGGTATTTCCTTGAAAACTTTGTAAACAGATGTTACCAACTCGCCAATGGGCTGTAGCATCGACAACTGAACGTTCATCACGTATAATCCGCGTTCAGCACCCTTAAAAACTCTATCCCGATTCATGCCATCGGTGGAAAAAAGTATCTTGACATAGTTGCTTTTACCCGACAAATCCCAGACATAAACCGTGTCCTTCTTTGCATCTATGCGGATTTCATTCGACAGAACGCCTTCATTAGGCATGATTTCAAAGATTCGCGTGCCGACATCAATCGTAAGCTCGATGATATCAAAAGGTTTGAGCGTACCAATTTGAATCCGCTTCCAATCTGTAGTGATTTTATACAGTTTACGCTCGCCAGTTGTGTAATTATCAATAATCAGCAGTGCTTTCCCCGCTTCAGACAACGGCTTCGCAACGCTATTCGTGGTTTGAAGAGTTTTTGTCTCATCGTCATTGCCGCAACTGACAGCAAAAAGAATATTCAAAATAAAAAGAAAAACTATCAAAGAATTGCGCATTTCTACCTCATTATCTTTCCCAATATCATAACATTTGTTTAATAATATTCGTGAAAAAATGAAAAAACCCCGCAACATGCACGGGGTTTGAAATTTATCATTCTCAGCAATTATTTCACTGCGGATTCAATCGTTTTGTCCTTATCGAAGTCGGTAATCATCGTGTTCGTTGTCAGCATCAAGCCTGCAACCGACGCTGCATTTGCAAGCGCGCTTTTCACGACCTTCGCAGGGTCAATCACGCCACCTTCAAGCAAATTCATATATTTGCCCTTGCGCACATCAAAACCAAAGTTTACATCGTTATTGGCGAGTACTTCTTCGACCACAACCGCGCCGTTGAAACCACCGTTGTTGACGATTGCTTCAAGTGGAATGCGCAACGCGGAAGCGATAATCTTCTTGCCATATGCTTCGTCGCCTGAATATTCAACTTTGTCAAGTTCAGCAATTGCGCGAATCAGAGAAATTCCGCCACCTGCGATGATGCCTTCTTCGACAGCAGCTTTCGTGGCATTCAGCGCATCCTCGACGCGCATTTTCGTCTCTTTCATCTCAACTTCGGTTTTTCCACCGACACTGATGACAGCAACGCCGCCAATCAATTTTGCTTTACGTTCAACGAGTTTTTCACGGTCAAAATTCGAATCGGTTTTATCAATTTGAATATCAAGCGCATTCACGCGAGCTTCGATATCTTCAGGTTTTCCGAGACCTTCGATAATCGTCGTGTTTTCCTTCTCAACGACAATTCTGCGTGCTGTGCCGAGGTCGTTAAGCGTCAGCGTCTCAAGTTTCATGTTCTGTTCTTCAGAAATCGCCTGTCCGCCTGTCAGAATCGCGATGTCAGCGAGCATCTCATTGCGACGGTCGCCAAATCCCGGTGCCTTTATCGCGCAAACGTTCAGAACACCCTGAAGCTTATTCAGCACGAGTGTTGTCAGTGCTTCGCCCTCGATATCTTCAGCGATAATCAGCAGCGGTTTGCCAGTCGGCAGAACTTTTTCGAGAATCGGTAGAAGTTCACGAATATTGTTGATTTTCTTCTCGTAAAGCAGAATGTAGGCGTCGTCGAACTCAGTTTTCATCGCCGTTGGATTCGTTATGAAATATGGCGAGATGAAACCTTTGTCAATTTGCATACCCTCGACAACGTTCAACGTGGTGTCAATTGATTTTCCTTCTTCAATCGTGATGATTCCGCCGCGACCGACTTTGCTCATCGCTTCCGCAAAGAGCTTGCCGATATTTTTGTCATGGTTTGCAGCAATCGTGCCGATACGTTCGATTTCATCGTCGGTTTCAACAGGCTTTGCGTTGCTGTCGATAAATTTAACAGCAGCATTTGTCGCCTTCTCGATTCCGCGTTTAAGCTCAATCGGATTTACGCCTGCGGTAACAATCTTCAGACCTTCCTTGAGAATCGCTTCCGCCAGAACTGTCGCAGTCGTTGTACCGTCACCTGCTGCGTCGTTGGTTTTGTTCGCAACCTCAATCACCAGCTTGGCGCCCATGTTCTCGAACGGGTCGGAAAGCTCGATTTCCTTGGCGATTGTTACGCCGTCGTTTGTAATCTGAGGTGCTCCGAACGATTTTTTCAAAGCCACAGCATGTCCCGCGGGTCCGAGCGTCGATTTTACGGTTCTCGCAAGTGTGTGCACGCCTGCAAGAATCTTCTTCCGCGCTTCTTCAGTATATAAAATCTGTTTTGC
>JAIOTL010000166.1 GCA_021106775.1 Planctomycetota bacterium
ACACTGACAACAATCACACCAAGCAATGATACAACGTTTACAATCTCGCTACAAACTGTGAGCAAAGGTAACAAAACTGCTTCTGTATCAATTGCAAATTCAGACCTCGATGAAAATCCATACACATTCGCGATTACCGGCATGGGAACGATTTATACTGAAGGTGATGTGAACGGCGACGGCTTGGCTGATATGATTGTAGGTGCATGTTACAACGGTAATGGTGGGTTTAAATCAGGTTGTGTGTATATCTTTTTCGGTAAATCAAATTGGAATTCAAACTATGATGCATCAAATGCAGATGTGAAGCTTGTTGGAGAGCTGGCTCGTGATGAATTTGCTTACAGCGTCTCGATTGCAGGGGACGTAAATGACGACGGTTTCGAAGATGTCGTTGTTGGTGCACATTTTGATAGTGATGGTGGTTATAAATCCGGTTGTGCATTTATTTTCTTTGGTAGATACAATTGGACTTCTGTTATGGATGCTTCTGATGCGGATGTTAAACTCATCGGAGAAGATGCTGATGACCGATTCGGAACTTTTGTTACTTCCGGTGGTGATGTTAACAACGATGGAATAAATGATGTTGTTGTGGGTGCACATTATGATGACGATGGCGGAAGTGCTTCAGGTTGTTCGTTCATCTTTTTCGGTAGAACACAGTGGTCTTCAAGCATTGATGCATCAAACGCAAACGTAAAACTTATTGGTGAAAACAATGGTGACCATTTTGGAGTTTCAATAACAACTGGTGATGTGAATGATGATGGAAGAAACGATGTAATTGTTGGAGCTCATAATAACAGCGAAGGTGGAAGTAAAGCTGGGAGTGTGTACCTATTCTATGGTCGACAAAGTTGGTCTTCGAGTATTGATGCTTCAAACGCAAATGTAAAATTCATCGGCGAAGATGCAGATGACTGGTTCGGACAAAAATTATCTTCACATGGTGATGTCAACAACGATGGCATTGATGATATAGTAATCGGAGCACATTATGATGATGATGGAGGAGATTATTCAGGTTGTGCTTTCATATTCTTTGGTCGAACAAGTTGGGTATCTAAAATTGACGCATCAAATGCGGATGTAAAATTCATTGGTGAAGATGCAGGTGATACTCTGGGTGTAAGTGTTACTTCACATGAAGATATAAATAATGATGGTATCGTTGACATTGTTATTGGTGCCAGAATGGATGATGATGGTGGTGATAGGTCGGGTTGTGCATTTATTTTTTTTGGTCGAAGTAATTGGAGTTCAATTATTGATGCATCTCAATCAGATGTTAAATTGATCGGTGAGGAAACCCTTGATTTCTTTGGTAGCAATGTTTTTAGTTGTAAAGATGTAAATAGTGATGGGGTTAGCGATATAATTATTGGAGCATGGGGTGATGACGAAGGTGGCAGTAATACTGGTTCAGCTTATATATTCTTAGGTCGGTCGAATTGGAGTTCAGTTATTGATGCTTCGAACTCAAATGTAAAGATTATCGGCGAAGAAGCGAATGACAGATTCAGCTCATTTCGTTTTGGCAATTAACTTTTCAGATAATCCAATAATTCACATTAATTCTAAAATGTAACGTTTTTTGTGAAAATTTCCCAAAAATTTGAAAAAAAATTAAATTTTTATAGCAGAAGGTGCAAATAGTAGAATCAGTAAATGGCGAGATTAGAACTGTAGTGTACATTCGTTTTATTATTACAAAAATGACAAAACGCAATATTTAATGAATAAAGACGATATTAAGACTGCAAAGCTGTTGGTTAAAAAGGAAATTCCATGAGTGAAACCATATTTGCTAAATATTTAGGCAAATTAGAAGCAAAGCTAAAAAGCGGGGATTCGACAGAGCATACACATCGACCAGCTTTTCAGAATCTGCTTGAAGAATTGCATCCAGACATTGAAGTTACAAACGAACCAAAGCAGATACAATGCGGAGCGCCCGATTTTGTTATACGCAAAAGCGTTTCGAAATCTGAACTAATTGACAAAAAAGATGATAACAATAAAGAGAAAACACTTTTTGGAGATATTGCTCGAAGTAAAAAGAAAAGAAGAAAACCTAAGACAGAAAAGCTTAAATCCAATGATGATAACAAAGTTATGCTAATCGCAGGATATATCGAAGCCAAAGACATTGGCAAATCGCTTGACGATGCTCTAAAAACTGACCAGCTTACTCGTTATCTTAGAGACTTGCCGAATTTGATTCTCACAAATTACATTGAATTTCGCTGGTTTCAAAACGGAGAGTTAAAACGTTCTGAATCTCTCGGTATATACAACGAGAAGAAACAGACAATTCGGTTCAATCTCGAAAACAAATCAAAAGTTGCGAAGCTTATAGAAGATTTTCTCAGCATTGACGTTGAACCGATTGTTTCATCAAAAGACCTTGCTTCACAGCTTGCAAAGCGAACTCATGTTATACGAGATATTGTCATCAAATCATTCAAGATAAATGAAGCATCGCAAACACTCATTGACCTGAGAACCGCACTTGCAGAGGTTCTAATCCCCGATATAAATGATGAAAACAAAACAGGTGAATTCGCTGACATGTTCGCTCAGACGCTGACATACGGGCTTTTCGCTGCAAAAGTAAACCATAAAAGCAATGAACCGTTTGAACGGCATAGAGCAGCAGAAGAAATTCCGAAAACAAATCCGTTTCTAAGAAAACTGTTTAGCATTATCACAGGAGAGGATTTTGAATTCGAGCCGTATTATCCATTTGTTGATGAAATCGTACAGCTTTTGGATAACACGAATATTGAGGAAATTCTCAAGGATTTTGGCAAAGCAACACGGCAAGAAGACCCGATGATTCACTTTTACGAAACATTTCTCAAAGTCTATGACCCGAAACTCAGAGAACAAAGGGGAGTTTATTATACACCTGAACCCGTTGTTTCTTACATTGTTCGCTCGGTAGATTACATTCTTAGAGAAAAATTCGGTTTAATTGATGGATTAGCGGATGAAACAACAGTCAGATATGAAGTTAAAGACAAATCTCAAAAGAAAAATAACAAAAAGAATAAAACTGAAATTATTTCAAAGGAAGTGCCAAAGGTTTTGATTTTAGACCCAGCATGTGGAACGGGAACTTTTCTTTATGAAGTTATCAGAACAATCAGAGAAAAATTTGTATCTGAAAATAATATCGGAAAGTGGAAAAGTTTTGTAAAGGAACAACTGATTAAAAGGATTTTCGGCTTTGAGCTTCTTATGTCTCCTTATGCAGTTGCTCATTTCAAACTCGCTCTTTTACTTTCTGCACAGGATAAACCAGAAAACCAGCGAAAAGACTGGTGTTATGATATTGACGAGGATAAACACAGCGAAGAAAACAGACTCAGAGTTTTTCTGACAAACACACTTGAGGGCTTTGACGAGGATAAAGAACAAAAGTTGTTTGGTTCTTGGAATATTATTCCAGAAGAAGCAAAAGCAGCAAATGAGGTCAAAACTGAATTGCCGATTATGGTTGTACTTGGAAATCCGCCTTATTCAGCAAATTCAGCAAATAGAGGAAAATGGATTGAAGATTTAATTCGAACTTCATACTATCCAAAGGATGAGATTAAAGAACATAATCCGAAACTTCTTTTAGATGACTATGTAAAATTCATTCGCTGGAGTCAGCAACGTATAGAAATCACTGGTTCAGGTATTCACGCATTTATTACAAATCATTCATATCTCGATACTCCAACGTTCAGGGGAATGCGTCAAAAGCTAATGCAGACTTTCGATGAGATTTACATTTTGAATCTGCATGGGAACTCAAGGAAAAAGGAAAAATGCCCCGATGGGAGCAAAGATGAGAATGTTTTCGATATTCAGCAAGGTGTAGCAATTGGAATTTTCATTAAATATCCTATACAAAAAAAGCAGAATAAAAAAGCAGTGATAAAATATGCTGATTTGTGGGGAAAAAGAGAGTTAAAAGAAAATAAAATTCTTGTTTCTGGTAAATATCATTATTTAAATAATCACGATATTTCAAAGACAGATTGGGAAGTAATTAAACCGATTACACCATTTTATTTATTAATACCTCAAGATGTTAAATTATACAAAGAATATGAAAAACTATGGAAAATCAACGACATTATGCCTTTATCGTCAACAGGTATTAAAACACACCGAGACCATTTCGTAATCGATTTTGATAAAAAGGCATTAAAATCAAGAATAGAAATATTCAGAGATTTAGAAACGAAAAATGACGATATTCTCAAAAGATTTTCACTTTCAAATAAAAAAGACTGGAATTTAGATAACAAGAGAAAATCACTTGCAAAAGATGAAGACTGGGAGACTTATTTCAATAAGTGTTTATGTCGACCATTTGATATAAGGTGGATATTCAATCATAGAGATGTTGTTGATAGAGCTAGAACGGACATAATGCAGCATATGCTAAATCAACGAAATATAGGAATTCTGACAAATCGAACTGTGAACAATGATTTTAAGCATGTATTTTCAACGAGAAGAATAAGTGGGGATTGCTCAGTTTCATCGCTTTCAAAAGAAAGAACATATTTATTTCCATTATATTTATTATTACCTAAGAATAAAGAATCTAAACAAGAGTTTTTTGAAAAAAATGAAACACAATGGGAAGCTGATAAAGATGGGAAGATTCCGAATCTGAATCCTGAGTTTGTGAATGAATTCGCTGAAAAACTCGGTTTGAAATTCAAATCATCAGGTAAAGGAGACCTTAAGAAAACATTCAATCCAGAAGTTGTTTTTCATTATATTTATGCTGTGTTTCATTCACCAACATATCGCAAGCATTATGCGGAATTCCTGCGAATCGACTTTCCACGAGTGCCTTTAACTTCGGATAAGGTTCTGTTTACAAAGCTCGTTCAACTCGGTGCTGACCTTGTGTCATTTCACCTGCTCGAACATGATTATCCGCATTCAACATACACCAAAAACGACGAGAATTCACCAATTAATCCCCCGCTTGCGAGTAAGACAATAACATTCCCAGTTGCTGGTGAGAATTCAATAGATAAACCGTTTCCGAAGTATCAAGAAATAAAATGTGAGCAATTCCTTGCACAAAACAAAAATGCTGAAATCAAATTCGGTGTATATGTCAACAAAGAGCAGTATTTCGCGAATGTTTCGCAGATTGCGTGGGAGTTTGAAATCGGCGGGTATAAACCTGCGCAGAAATGGCTTAAGGAACGGCAAAAGCACAATCGCAAACTTACCAACGCTGACCTGACTCATTATTCTCAGATGATAATCGCATTGACCGAAACTCACAAGCTCATGCAATCCATTGACGACATTCTCACATTCCCACTTAATTAATTAGCATGTATGGTTATAAAAATACTTCAATCACCGTAATCGACCAGATGTCTACAAACCAAAACATCTTAAACTGACGTCTTATACAGAAGTTAATCAGCAAAAATTTATCCTATTTTCCACCGGAGACAGACCAACCAAATTCATCGTATGCATTTTCACCGATAAGTTTAACCTCAGCATACGAAGCATCAATTGTGGAAAAGAGGTTTAAGCTACCAAGGAAAATAA
>JAIOTL010000231.1 GCA_021106775.1 Planctomycetota bacterium
ACAAGTAGAAAAAAGTATTTCGTGCTTAGACCGTTTCGGTTTTCACGATTTCCTTCCGCATACGCGATAAAAGTAAGGAAAAATAGAGCAATATTCACTATTATGACCCCGATTTTGCTGAAATTGAGGATAAACTCCCGAATCTCAACAACTTTCAGCCCAGATGTGTCAAGAACAACAACAGATAAGAGAATTGAAAGTACAATGCTTCCAAGGCATGTGAAAAATATGGGCAAATTCTTGTCACCGGGTTCAGTTATGAGCCTGTCAAGGATGAGAATAATGAACGCAGCAATGAAAAGCGCCCAGATTGAAGCGTTATCAAAGAAAAAATCTCCGCTCAAAACCGTCGATGTCAGAAATATCAAAACATACCCTCGCAATTACAAGAATTTTCTCGTATTTTACGAGCAAATTTTATATTTGTGTAGGTGTCAGCGAAAGTAAAATCTGAACATATTGTCAGTTAATACGTATTACAGACATGCAAAAAATGCATTTTCATCAATTAATTCGTATCGGTCGAAACGTGAGGGAAAAATGAATCCAAGAATAGGCTGGAAAAGTCGTCACAATTTATGGGTGCTTATCATCATTGTACTCGCAGTATTCGTGTATATCAAGCATAACAAGAGAGAGAACGCACCAATAAAAGACCTGACACAAAAGGAAAATGAGACCGAGCAATTCGGAAAAAGTTATTATGACAGCAAAATCGAGCAGATAACCGAAGGTCCCTATCCTTTTACTGGCATAGAAGCGGTAAAGGAAGGCGGAAAGATTTTCGTGCAGTATTCTGTCGGGGACAATAAAGTGAAGATTCTGCTTGCAGGCGTGAAACTACCCTCGAAAACTGAACAGTTTAACAAAGCAACACAATATTTGCAGAATTTTCTGACAGAGCAGGTTTTGCGCGTGGAAATTGAAGGAAAATCTGATGAATACACAATCGGATACGTTTATGCGTATAATAAATGGGTTGAATCGAGCGAAAAATCTATGGTGAATATCGCGCTGAACCTCCTATCGCAAGGGCTTGTCGAAGTTACAGACGATGAAGAACTCGAAAAATGTCGATACAAAGACTTTTTACTCGGGGAAAATGATGCGGCAAAGTTTAAAAAGGTAGGAATTTACATGGTCGACAACAAATCTGAGAATGAAGGAACGGAGAAATAATCCATGCTTTACTTGATTGCACAGCAGGCAGCAGAAACTGAGCTTGACCCGCTTTTTACAGTAATTTCCTTCGTTATCGCGCTGATACCTTCATTTTTTGCTATTCGATGGATGTTAAATTCGGGCAAAGGGAAAAAACATGACCTGCAACAATTTTCGCAAGAATTTGCAGAGCCGATGACGCCTGAGATGACTGATGAAGAAATCCAGAAAAAGCTTGAGAAAAAAACAAAATTGATGAATAAATCGCTGATTAAATTTCTGCCTTATCCGTTTACGTTTTTCATTCTGTTTTTCATCAGCAAGGAAATTATCGCGTCTTTGCTGGTAATCAGCTATAAAACCTTCTGTCTCAACATGGAAGCCACGCAGCAAACTGTGAGCTTATCCTATACGACAGCACAGATCATAATTTTAACTATGACGAGTTTGTTTATCGCAATCGGTGGGATTTTCGCGGTCGGAAAGTTTACGAAATTCCCGACATTCAAAGCGTTTTTCACAGGCAGAGACCGAAAATTTCGTGATATTCTCGAAGCTGTGCTGATTTTATTTCTTTCAACAATCTTTATATATTTTGTGGTGAAAGTCCTGTGGTATCTGATTTTGCAGAATTTTGGAGTATCGCTTGAGGAGCAGGTGCAGATTAAATATTTGCGCGAATCCAAGAATTTGATGCTCTGGCTGGCAACGACTTTCGCGGTTGTTGTTGGTGCGCCGATATTCGAGGAAATCGTATTCCGCGGGTTTTTGTTCCAGGCATTGCGGAAACATCAGTCAATTATGCTTGCAGCGACATCTCAGGGATTTATTTTCGCAATTTTACACATGAGTCTGTCCGCATTCCTGCCGTTATGGGTGCTCGGTGTGGTTCTCGCGCTTATGGCAGAAAAATTCCAATCGCTTCTGCCCTCAATAATCGCGCATGCAATTTTTAACGGAATTACGATTTTAATGCTGTATAATGCAACATTCTGAGGTTGATATGAAGTTTGCCGATTTCATTTCGAGAATTAAACCCAAAATTCAATCATTTGCTGATGATTCACTCGTTGTCTGCACTGATGCATTGATTGCGAGTGAAGGTGATGCCTTTGAGATGTTGGACTGTGAGAAAAGCGGATTGCAGGCGGGTGATATTGTTGTTGACAGCGATTATCTGCTTTCGTCAAACATTGCGGTCGCCGAAAAATACAAAGCTCTGACTGAATTTACATCCTCGAATAACATAACGCATCTGAAAATGACAGAATCAGGCACAATTTGTAACGCAGCGATGAATTCAAGCGGATTTCACTCGGATATAATCTATACATCAGCATCATGCAGGATTGTCGCACCATATTTTGAGAATGACATGGTTGTGTTGCCAGGTTCTGAACACAATTTAAGTTTTGAGAATTTCGCGGAAGTCTTTGTTGTCAACGTCAGCACGGATTTAATAAATGAAACTGAGCCGGAGAATATTGCTTTCAATATATTTAACGTGATTAAAAAAGCTTGCACCGAGCAAGGCAAAGGTGGGATGCGGGTTGTTTTGTTTGACACAACAGCATATCAAGCATTTGGCAGGCAGAAACGGATTAAAACGTTCAGCATTCTAAACAATTACAACCTGCTTGCTTTTGAATGCGATGACATCAAGGCTGTGAACGATACTGTAGAGGAAATTTTCGGAAACTATGAAGTTTTTAAGCTAACAATTGCTGAAATGCCTGAATTCTGCATGCTTCATGACCAAAAAAATACAAAAATTCCTGAAAATATTGATAGAGTCTTCCTTGGTGGATGCACATCAGGCGATTTTGAGACACTGCAATACATTGCTGAATTCACCATAGGTAAAACCTTGCGCAAAAACCTTGAAGTGATTCTGACACCCGCGGATTTCGCAGTTTATCAGAAAGCAACAGAATCAGGCACATTGACTGAACTTTCAAACGCTGATTTCACCGTGGTTTTCCCAAGTTGCGCAAGCTGCAAAGGCAAGCATTCCGGTATTCTGGCATCAGGTGAAATCGCTCTGAGCACGTTCCCGCTTGCTGAACCCGGCAGAATGGGTCACGTGGACGCACAGATTTACAGATGCTCAGTAAAATCTATCCTTAAAAAAATCATGAAATAATCAGATTTTGTTATGATTTATAGGAGCGAAAATGGAGAAAATAAAACGTATCGGTATAACAACCGGTGGTGGCGATGCACCTGGTTTGAACGCGGTTATCAAAGCGGTTGTTTTCTCTGCGAGAAAACGTGGTTGGGAGGTTTTCGGCATAAAGGACGGATATAACGGGTTTTTCGAGGATGAATTCGCTGATGAGCCTGGTGTCGAACAGCTTCGAAAGCGCAATGTCTGGAATATCACACCCCTTGGCGGAACAATACTTGGAACAACAAACAAAGGTGATCCGTTCTCGTATCCGGTCAAAAACGATGCTGGCGAGGTTGAACTCGTCGATCGATCCGACGAAATTGTCGCTGGAATGCAGAAATATGCGCTGGATGCCTTAATCGCGGTCGGCGGCGACGGTTCGCTCTCAATAGCAGATAAATTCCACAAAAAAGGTGTGCGAATCGTTGGAGTTCCCAAAACAATTGATAATGACCTTGATAAAACGGTGATGACATTCGGTTTTGACACCGCAGTTTCCTTTGCAACAGAGTGTATTGATAGGTTGCATTCGACTGCGCAGGCGCATCAACGCATAATAATTGTTGAGATGATGGGGCGTTATGCGGGTTGGATTGCGCTTAATTCCGGGATTTCAGGAGGTGCGGATGTTATTTTAATCCCTGAAATTCATTATGACCCGAATGCAATTGTGCATAAAATCAAGGAAATCGAGAAAACAGGCAGGAAGTATGCGATTATCGCAGCAGCAGAGG
>JAIOTL010000072.1 GCA_021106775.1 Planctomycetota bacterium
GTCCTTTCAACTTTTCAAAGTTCAATGAAGCCGTTTTTCTCAAATCATGAATATTCACTGCAGCAATAATTTTTTGAATAACCATGATAAACTTTTTAACTAAATGATCTTCAAGCTTGTATTTTTTGGATTTTCCTTTCTTGTAGAGCTTAATAAGCTCCTTGTTAGTAAATTCAAAATTCAATGTTTTTCTCCAAATTACATACGTATTCCTATCTGTTAAAATATACATGTATATTTTAACAGATATTTACACATTGTCAATGCTTATTTTACGTAAAAGGTAATTTTGTCATACAATTTATTTGCGGGAGTCTGTCATGCAAAGTGGAAAATTATTCGGCAAGGGGGAATTATTCAGCGTAGATGGCTACGTCGTCACCGTCGCCTGACTGTACATTGACCTCCAAATCCTTCAGTGCCATTATCAACTCGGTCGTGTTCATATCCGTGAATTCGGTCAGGTCGATGACCTTTTCCTTCAGTTTCTCGTCAGTTCCCTTGGGCATCACCGCGGAAAGTTTCAATCCCGCCTTCACCAGCCCCAGCGGAAGCCGAATGTCCACCTCATCACCCTTGGCTGAATCCACGACGATACGCAAAAACTTCGGCTCACCTTCGGGTTTCTGCCTGTCCTTCATGATTTTCACGATTTTCTTCTCAACCTTTTTCACGGGCGATGCAGGCGTTTCGACTTTTTCAAGCGCATACAACAACCGTTCCGTCTCGTCATCACTGATTTTGCGTTCAGACAACATCTCCAAAATTTTCTTCGATTCTTCATTCATTTCATTCTCCTTTGTTTTCCCTTGTATTTGCTGGGTTCCCAATCAAGTTGGGAATGACAAAAAAATTCTAATGGATTCCCAATCAAGTTGGGAATGACAAAAATAATTTCTGTTCGAGTACCGCTTCTCCTTTGTTAAAGAACATAGATTAAGATCTTTTTTGATTTCTCGTTTGTGGTTTCCTTTTTTTTGTTTATGTGTATTTGCAAATTCCGCATCGTGCAAAGAACGCGGTAAATCCCCCAAAGCTGACGTACTTTTCTCAAGCATCCCCTTGAATTTGATGGCATGAGTAGGAGCAGGACAAGCAGAAACACCGGCATCAGGAGCATAAACGGGATTGTTAGCAGGAAGAACGGCAGAACAAGCGGAAACCTGCCTATTTGCAGATAGATAAAGGTTGCAGGCATTATTTCAATCCTTTCTAAGCTTTTCGATTGCTTCTTCAATGCTGATTTCACCATTTCCGAGTGCGCTCAAAGCTTTGATATTTTCCTCGGTTTTTTCGAGGTCAACATGTGTGGACGCTGATTTCATCGGCTTCTCAAACTTTTTCGAGATTTTTTTTATGACCGAATGCGCACAATTATTGTTCATTTTGCTGCATTTTTGCTCGATTTCGGTGACATGATTCACGGCAAGGTCGAGTTCGAGTTTGTCAGCCAGCTCATTAAGTTTGTTTTTCACTGTTGGATAGCTTATGTCGAGAATGTCCTCCATTTTCTTGATTGAGCCGTGAACTTTTACGAATGCGACGATGAAATTCTGTTCATCCTTGGTCAGTTGTGCCAGTTGTGGCAGTGTAAAACTACCATCCAGAGTAATTTTGCAGGATTTACATTCAGCTTTTATGATTGACATTCGTTTTCCGCAGTTTGGGCAGATTGCTTTTGAAACATTCATTATTTGTCTCCCTTCGCATAAATATATTAATTTTATTAATATTGGTTTTAAATAACTTAATTATTTACTGCAAAATATCAAATATATTTCATCCAGAGGATTCGCATAAATTTAAAGGTGAAAACTAACTTTGTGATGAGCATTGAATTGCCTAAATTGCATTGAAATTACATCTGTATTATTCTTACTTTATACTTATCAATACAGTGCGTAAGTCCAATTTGTCTGTAATTGAGCAGATGTGGTGAAAATCTTTGAATATTCGACAAGTATCCTTCTGTCAAGCAAAAAGGGAGAAAATAAATATATATTAAATGTATCGATTTGATAAAATATTAAATAGAATTTGCGTACCATTTGAGGATTAACAAAGATGACAATGAGAAGTTGGAGACTAAGATTGCTGACGCTCTTCCTTGGAATTCTGGGGGCTTCATTGATATTTCAGTTGTTCTTTATCATCCCATACATCCACGATGCGGAAGTGGAAAATGCTGAAAATCATCAGAATGAAGTTGTTCGCAATATAGCACGGGAAATTGATGTTGATTTAGTTCAAACATTAAGCAGAACCAAGGAACTTGCTGAGCTTGATATTTTTAAGAGCATGAATATCACCGCAATGCTTGAAACAATGCATGTCGTCGATACGGGTTCATATCGCTTCGGTACATTATCGGTTTTGAACTCCGAAGGAATGTACGTCTGCGGAACAATAGATGATTTTTCATCATATACAACTAAAAGCTATGAGGACAGCGAGTTTTTTTCAGTTCCTTTCAATGAAGGTAAAACACATTTCACCAAGCCAATCAATATGAAAAATAAAGATTTATATACAAAATGGGCGAGTGTTCCCATCGAATCGGATACCGGTGAACGGATTGGTGTTCTCAGAGCTGAATTTAAATTGAATCACCTGATTGAGACGTTGAAAAATTATCGACTCACCGAGGAACAAATTGCATATCTTGTCGATAATGAAGGCATGGTGATAACTCATACTGAAAACAAACTTTTCGAGGGTGAAGATGCCAGCAAATGTCCCTTAATTCAAACCGTAATTAATAATGCAGAGAGCGTGTTTCAGGAATACAAACTTGAAGGTAAGCGTTATTTTGTTACTCATACACAAATAAGGACCAACGGTTGGGAAATCGTTGTTGTAGCAACAATGGAATCGGTTCTTGATATGCCGAATGCGATAAGAAATCGACTTTTACTTTTCAATTTATTGCTTTTCACTGTTGCATTACTTGTAACAATTATCTTCTCGCAGCAGATAACAGCTTCGCAGAGGAAAAATGAAAATGCTATCCTTGAAAACGATCGAAAATTTAGAACATACATTGATAATTCCCCAATTTCCTTGTTCATTGCAGATAAAAACGGTAAATATATCGATGTAAATCGTGCTGCCTGCGAAACCCTTGGATACAGCCGAGAAGAGCTTCTTTCGTTAACAATTTTGGATATTGATGTAACAAATTCAAAAGAAACCGATTCTCAGAAGCTCGAAAAACTCAGAAAAACAGTTAGTTACAACTCGGAAATCAAACTTCGCAGAAAAGACGGCACAATTATTGATATGCTTCTTAACGCTGTGGCTCTTGATGCTAACAGAATAATGGGTTACTGTGTTGATATTTCAGAACGTAAGTTGTCAGAGGAAGCATTGCATGAAAGCGAGGAAAGATATAAAGGAATAATACAAAGTACAGCAAGCTGCATTGTTGTATATAAAGCAGTCGATAATGGTGAAGATTTTGAAATCGTTGATTTCAACCCGATGGCTGAAAAAGTCGAGAACATTGCAAAAGAAGAAGCAATTGGCAAAAAAGTTACTGAAGTATTTCCAGGTGTAATTGAATTTGGACTTTTCAAAATTTTCCAAAATGTATGGAAAACAGACAAACCAGAGCATTTTCCCGTATCGATTTATAAAGATGAAAGAATTCAGGGCTACAGAGAAAATTACGTTTACAAATTGACATCAGGAGAAATTGTTGCTGTTTACCAGGATTTTACCGAACGTAAGCGGGCGGAGATAGAACTGAAGACTACTAAGGATATACAAGAAGCAATCCTTTCAACAACAGACGTTTTACTTGCATTTTTGGACCGGGATTTCAACTTTATTGAAGTCAATCAGGCATATGCTGATGCTGGACGAAAAGAGCGCGAGTATTTTATCGGTAGTCGTCGGTCGTATCGTAAAAACCGGTGATGACGTGAAAGCCAGACAGGTAGGTGAAAGGGTGGGAGTCGGGTGGTTTTACTCATCCTGCGGCAGCTGCAGGTACTGCCTTGCGGGGAACGAGAAC
>JAIOTL010000233.1 GCA_021106775.1 Planctomycetota bacterium
AAACGCAAAGGTTTATCTGCTGAAGGTTTTTCCTCAACAGGTTTAACCTCTTTTTCCGCATCTTCTTTTGGTGCTTCGACGGTTTTAGTTTTTCTTCTGGGTGTTCTCGGTTTCTTTGTAATTTCCCGACGCATTGCAGGTGCTTCTTCTTCTCTAAGCTTTGCTTGAGCACCGACTTTGCCTTTGTATTCCTTCATGCCATCTTGAATGGCATCTGCAAGAAGTTCGAGAATAATTTCGATAGAGCGGAAAGAATCATCATTTGCAGGTATAATAATATCGAGAAAATCAGGGTCGGAATCGGTGTCAACAACACCAATTGTCGGAATATTGAGTTGAAGTGCCTCATTAATAGCATTTTTCTCAGTTTGTGAGTCAACAATCACCATTATGTCAGGCATTTTGGTCATATTTCGGATACCACCGAGATTTCGCAGAATTTTGTCCATTTCCCTGCGAAGTCTGACCTGCTGTTTTTTCGGATAATCTGAGATAATGCCAGTTCTCTCAAGCTCTTCAAGCTCTTCAAGTCTTTTGAGTCTTCATCTTACAACCTCAAAATTCGTTAATGTACCACCCAGCCAGCGTTCGGAAACATAAGCCAGCGACTTTTCCAAGCCGATTTTGCATATTGTATCCTTTGCCTGGCGTTTTGTACCAACGAACAAGACATTAATTTTACCGTCAGCAACGAAACCCTTAAGCAGGTGTTGCGCGCGGATAATGCCTTTTATTGTTTCTCGAATATTGATGATATGAATTTTATTGCGTTTGCCGAAGATGTAATCCTTCATTTTTGGATTCCAGTTCGCAACGCGATGACCGAAATGTACGCCAGATTCGACCAGCATATCAGCCAGATTAGTCGCTTTCAGTTCTTCCGTCATTTTACTCCCGTTTTCTCACAGACAATTGGGGGAGTCTGCGATTTGTGTCAATAAGGGGTTGTAAAAGAAAATAGCTGCGGAAACCCGCAACTGAGAAAAAATATACATACAATTAAAAACGTTGATTTCAACAAAAATTTCATAATTTCCGCGATTTAATCGGGTTTTTGATTAATTCTTGGGTGGTACAATACTTTTTACCAATGTTTTACCGTTTCGCTTGTAAACAACAGTATATATCGATTCTTTATCATTCTTCTTTACCCATGCCCTTGCTTCTGAAATTGAGCTGACATTATGATTATTAATTGAAATTATTACATCACCTTTTTGCACATCATATTTCTTTGCCATAGGACTTTTAGGCTCTCTTGTTACTTTCAATCCTTCAGATTTGCCTGTTTTCGGATTGTAAGCCGATTTCAAACCCAAACCAGTCAGTTCTTTATCGATGTTATTTTTGAAATCACTAAATTCCTTGCGACTGATAATAATATTGCCGGTTTTTTTATCGATACTTGGTCTGTCATTTTTGATTCGGTTGTAATCAGTCTTTCCGCTGCCGTTAGATGCATTTTCATCGCTCGTGCTATATTCGGTGTCTCCAAACTTTTTTTCAAATTCTTCAAGAGTATTTGGAAAAAGGTCATCGAATGGAAGAAATAAGCGAAACTCTTTTGTAAATTTCGAATTACTGTAGTTGTAATCGAAATAAACTCCGTCTGCTGTAATTCGAAAACATTTCGCGGGTAGACCAATTTCTGTTAAATCGTCATAAATGTTGTATTCGTCCGTAAGCAGAATATCGTCCTTTATATCCGGTTTATCGCGAGAATACGGAATAATTATGAATTCCATACCGGTTTCAATCATTTGTGCTTCGGCAGCTAACGGTGCAAAAATGGCTTTTAATATTAAGCGTTGTTGAAGGTCTGCAAGTGCTTCAGCTTTTGTGGGTTCTTTAACATTCTTATCATCTTCAGGACCTGGTGGGTCTGGCGGTTTGGGTATCGGCGGAAGTTTTAATTCATTCAGGTGCAATTTACCGATATCTTTCCATATAGGATCGTTCACAGTTCGAACGATTAAAGTTTCTCCCTTAACCGGAATTTTAATATCTTCAATATCCCAGCTTGGGATGCGAATATTCGGTATCTGATTAATTTTCAAAGTCCAATCGCTTTTAGGGTTTATGAGAAAATTATTCATAACCAGAATCGTCGTAATAGCGATAATTCCGTTAATAAGCCAAATCCAAACGCTCATATATTTTTCGTTCATTATTTTCTCCGAGTATTTCTTACATATTCTTTAACGCCAAGACGAAAAAAAAGTTTGCAGAAACACACAATAATAATGAACACATATTTGAAAAACCATTTTTTCGTGTAATAAATTATTATTCAACTTTGTAAAACATAACTTAATTCAAGAATCGACTTTCTGCAATCGCTAATATTTGGTATTCATTTATTAGTTTCGGAGGAAAAATGAAGACCCCTGCATTATTTATTGACATTGACAGAGTGTTGATTCGGGATATTGAAACAAGAGAAAATATTGATTGCGTTCGACTTATAAGATCAGCAGGGAAAGCACTTTCGGAGATAAATTCACTTTCTATCCCTGTAATTTCAATATTAAAACTGCCCAAAGAATATTTCAGTAATAACATCATCAATAAAACAGTATTCGAAAAAGAACTTAAACGAAAATTCACTAGATATTCAGCAAAAACCGATGCTTTGTATTTTAGTGAACATTGTGTGAAGACTAATAAAAATGCTGTGCTGGCAGAATATGAGCCCGACACCAGCATTTTTCTTGATGCTGCGAATAGATTCAATATGGATTTAAAGAAATGCTTGCTGGTTACTGATTGTGCTTATTCACTTCTAAGCGCGAAAAGCCTTGAAATGTTTGGCACGATTCTCATCAGTACATGCAAAGGGAAAAACAGCGAGATGCATTTTGCTGATGAGAAAATTGACCTTAAATCGATGAATGTTGAAGTTTTCAGCAGTTTTAACATTGCTCGTTCTGTGTTGAAAAAATCGTTCAAACAGCTTTTAGAGGATAAATCTGAATCAATTGAACCTCAGAAGCAGGAGGTTCTTCAGAATTAATGATTTCACCATTTTTTGTTATTCTCATTGGTTCATTTCTCATCTCTCTGGGTGTGTTCAGCATTTTGAGTGGAAAAAGCACGATTAAGACAATTTTCGGGCTGGAGTTCATCACTCTTGGATGCTGTCTTGGGAGCACCACAATCGAAAACCACATAGCGTTTGAAAATTCCGAAATAATTCCACTTGCCATCCTTGTGTTTTTCAACGTATTCATTTTCCTGTATTTTTTGGCTCTAAGACACCACAAACCTGTAAGATAAAAAAATTGTCATTCTGAAGGATTGCAACGACTGAAGAATCCAGGATAGTCCAGAGAAATGCATGGAATACTAAATTTTGTTATTTCCAATTAAAGATAAATATTCTCAATCAGAATTTTTCATACATAATACATTTTAATGAAATCTATGTTTTACATTTCGCTATCTGGATTCCTCGGTCGCATTCGCTCACTCGGAATGACACGTGGTGTGTTTTATCTCTACAAACCTGACAGATTCTGTGTGCTTCACACAGGGAACGCAAGAAAACGCATGCTTGCATGCCCTGCTTTATTCGACCACGAACTCAGCAATCTCGGTCTTTGCGATGAGCATATTGTTTCCTGGATTCATAATCCGCATGCTCTCATATTTCGCAAATCCTGTGTACATGCCCTTGATTTTATATTCGAATGTGAGTTCACCTGAAACCTTCACAAGGGTGAGTTCAAGCGTGTTTCCGAGCACACGGAAGTCCGCGATTATGCCTGCTTTTCGCAGTTTTATCAGGCTTTCCGTGTCAATCACAGCATTTGAGGGAATTGTGTCGCGCAAAACGAGCATCGGCAGCATTTTTTCAGTTTTAATCGTCGTTTTAACCGTAACAGGCTGACCGATGCTTGCCTTCGCAGGAAGTTCCCGCGTAACTTTCACCTTTGTAGAGAGAGTTTCGGTTTTTACACCCCATTGTTTCAGCTCAACCATCACCGATGCCGTGAGTTTGCCCGAATACTCAACGGTTATGTCATTTTTACCTGATTTCAGAAGCTTCGTAATCTCAATATGCCGCAATTTCGCAGCAGATAGGAACGGGTCATCTTTATCAACCTTAATTTTTTGCAACGTTTCGCCGTTCACTTTAATTGTAATGTACGCATCGTCTGATTCCTCAGAAAACGCACCTGTTTTCAAAAGTGCACGAATCGCGTTTGCTGTCCCGATTTCGTTGTGCCATGCGCCCCATGCTTCTCTTGTTGACATCAAATATGTGATACCTTCGCGCAAATATCCATCATATTTTTTAGCATCGTAATCAGCCAAAAGCTCCAGAATTCGCGCATTCAACTCAACCGTTCCGCCGTATGCATGATACCAGTGTGGCTCCCAATGTCCCGTGCGCTTGAGTTCTATCAGATAATCGATATATTGCTGAATCACTTCAGTTTCAACCTGTTTACCTTGCCTTTTCGTGAAATAAATCAAACCTTGTATCGCTGCGGAAACTGTCATCGGCTCATCCGTCTTTTTCTCAAGAAGCGCAAGCATTTTGTCCTTTAGCTTGGTAATTTCAGCATCGAACTTTTTCGCTTCCGGTACACGCAATCTTGCAAGTGTCAACACCTCGAAAATCTCAGCTGATAGTGCCCAATCCGTCGCTTCGTTGAAAGTTTCCCAGAAGTACGCACCCTTTGACGCCCAGAGTCCGTTTTCATCACGTTTGCTCAGAATATATTCAATTGCTTTCAACATTACTTTGTCGTCAACTGGGAAGTCTACCCGACGAAGCTCAGCGAGGGCGCGAAGAACATAAACCGTATAATAAAGATTCTCACCGCCGACAATTCCTCTACTGTCTGGTGCCGTCGCATCCGCAAGGAACCACCAGCCCCACGCGCCGTTTTTCATCTGTGTGGCAGCAAGCAAACTTGCACCTTGATAAAGTTTTGCCTTAATCAGATTGATTTTGTCAGCACTTGTTTCAGTTTTGCGCAGATAATCGAGCATGGCAGCATTCATAATCACCGATGCTGCATTCATCCATGGCGAAAATCTCGGACTCACATCATACGCCCACCACGCCTGAATCGCAGGGAAAACGTTGGGCAGAGAAACATTGATGTTCGCAATCATGTAATCCGCATTTTCCGCGATGTTCAGGTTCGCAGTCAACGAACCTTTGCCCTTTACCGAACCTTTCACGACATTTACATTGGGCAAACCTACAGGTGCCACGAAAATCTTCTTCTGCTCGGAATCCTTGAATTTGTCTGTTTCAAACGAAACTTCATATGCATGTTCTCCGCAGGATTTGGCAGAAATCGTCCAATCAACGATTTGCGATTCATCCTTTGCGATTTTGATTTCAACAATTGAATTCTCAGGAATTCCGAGTGTATCAGACTTCAACGATGCTTTCCCCGTTATTTCTGCGCCTGAAAAATTCTGAATCAATGCTTGCACCGTGATTTTATCCCCAAGCTTCATTTCCGCAGGTAACAGTGACCGCACAAAAACAGGCTGAATTATCTGAATATTTTTACGTGCAAGCCCGATGTAACCTGATTTATCAGTCGCGACTATTGAAATCTTCTGCGTTGTTATCGCATCTGGCATTTTTGCTGAAAACTCTGCAACACCGTCCTTTGTTACAACATCCGTAAGCCAAAGCGAAGTTTCAGGGAATTTTTTCCGAATAATAATCGTTTTCTGTGCTTGCGAAGGTTTACTTTCACGTCTGAGTAACGAATCATCCAAGGATTTGCCGTTTGCTTTTGCAGGCAGTTTTTTCGATTCCTTCTCAATGCTGTCAGGTTCTGCTGACGGGTCTTCTTTTGGGGTTTCTTCTTCGCCCCAGGTTGGTCCATCACTATCACCTTCATCATCGTCTTCAGCTTCATTTTTCTCTTCACCTGGAACAGCGTCAGCACCGTTTTTGTACCTTCTTTCACCACCGACAAAACCGCCTGGGGCTTTCCAACCCCAGTTTGTGTATGCGATATCACGCCATGGTGAACCCCAGTTTCTGTCAACAACAGGCCAG